>DVKF01000027.1 GCA_018716115.1 Candidatus Alloscybalousia intestinigallinarum | reverse complement strand
TTATTTATAGACATAAGTTTGTTCCTTTCAGTGTTTTTTTGTCAATTACATTGTATCAGACTTATGTCTTTTTGTTTAAACAAAAATAGCATTAGTGAAAATGTTCACCAACACTATTTATAATACAACCCCGTGTTATAGTGGCACCTTTTATTATTTTTACAAAATTTTAAATTTTCCGTTTCTCGTCTAAAATATCTCCATAAAATTGGTTTGGGCAATGTTTAAGTCGATAATCATTAGCCAAGAAAATTTTAGTATATTCATGTTTTTGTCCCTTATGGAAAGCATCAAACATTGTTAAGCCGATCAAAAAAATATTGATGGTCTCCATATTTTTCTGTAGAAATCTTTCCTTTAGAAAAGCGTTGTCAATAGGAATATATCGACAACAGGTAAGATCATTAAAAAACATCCTATCATCAGTAAATAAATAATTGTAAAATATATCTTCTAAAATAAAGCCATGTTCACTTAGCGTTAGGATATCCTCTTTTATTTCATCAAAAGGAATATTTGCCGGTTGAATTTCTTTTTCCACTATAAAATCCTCAGTATAACCGATGATCTTGTGATCTTGAACTATCAAATCTTTAGGGGTTAAAAAACAATTTAACGTTACTTCCGATAAAGCCATTAAACCTTGATCAGAAATCCGAGGTAAAGTAGTTTTTCGCTCTTGATGAAACAGTTTAATGACTTTGTCTTGATGACGATAAACTATCGCTTCCTTGCCACTTCCGAGCTGACTAGTAGGACCACAAAAGTTTTTAATTTCTTCATAGTTAAGTATAGCCATCTTTGTTCACCAATTAAAGTATAACATGAAATTTGTGAAGATAGTAAAGAATAAGCAGAAATATTTAAATACTTTCTTTTCTTTCTTAGGAAAAAATCTAAGAAATACTGTATAATATAAATTAGGTGATGACATGAAGAAAAAAATAGTTGTACTCGGTGGTGGAACAGGGATGTCGCATTTACTAAGTGGTTTAAAAGATTTTCCGGTAGAGATAAGTGCAATCATTACCGTTGCGGATAATGGCAAATCAACAGGAAAATTACGAGAAGAATTCCTAACACCAGCAGTGGGGGATATTCGTAAAGTATTAACAAATTTATCACCATTACCTGAAGAAATAAAAAGTGTGATGGAATATCGCTTTGCGACTTATAGTGACTTGAATGGGCATCCAATCGGGAACTTGATTTTAACCGCGATGTTAAACCAAAAACATGATTTAAAGAAAAGTATTGATTGTCTCAGTAAACTGTTAGATGTTAAACACCAAGTACTTCCTCTTTCCGAAGATTACTTAACATTAATGGCCGACACTGTTGATGGAGAAACGATATCTGGTCAAGCTCAAATTATGAAATCATATAAAAAATTTAAAAAAATATATTATAAAGAAACACCGCATGTGCGAGAAGATGTACTACAAGCTATTCATGAAGCGGATTTAATTGTGCTAAGTATGGGAAGTCTTTATACAAGTATTATTCCCCATTTAATCTGTAAAGAAATTATTAAAGCCATCGATAAGAGTAAAGCCCCAATCATGTATATCTGTAATTTGATGAATCAACCAGGTGAGACGGAGGATAATCGAGTAAGTGATTACATAAATACTCTAAATCATTATTTGGGTAAAAGAAAAATTAATATAGTGATTGCCAGCACCACTCCAATTTCTCAGGAAATGGTTTCCAAATATGAAAAAGAATTCAAAGAACAAGTCGAAATCGATCGAGAAAATATCGAGAAATTAAATGTCGAATTATTAAGTTCTGATTTAGTTACCTTAGAAGATGGAACGATTAAACACAACGGCTTAAAATTAGGGTCGCTAATTTTCTCTTATATAATGAGGTGATATGATGTCTTTCACAACGACGATAAAAGAAGAAATTTCTAGAATAGATAATACGAAATCAGAAAGTATCGCAGAGTTATCCGCATTTTTACGAAATAATGGCAGTTACAGTGATACGACAATTGATCTTATTTCTGAAAATGCGACAGTAGTAAAACGAGTATATAAATTATTTAAAGATTTATATGATGTAACCTGTGAAATAGAAACTAGAAAAGGAAATAATTTTAGTAAGAACAATCTATATTTAATTATGCTTGATGAAAAAGTGGATTTCATTTTAAAAGATTTATCGGTCATAGATGAAAATGGCGAATATCTACCTAAACCGGCTAGTTATATTGCTGATTCAGAAGCAGAAATTAGAGCGTATTTAAGAGGATGCTTTTTAACGAAGGGAAGTATTAATGATCCTAAAACCTCAAGATATCATTTAGAATATTTAATTGATGAAAAAGAAGAAGCAGAATTTATTCAACAATTATTAAATGGTTTTTCCCTAAATAGTAAATTATTAGCTAGAGAAAAAGGATATATGGTCTATATCAAGGAAGCAGAAAAAATTGGTGATTTTTTACGAATTATCAGTGCTTTTAATGCCGTATTATATTATGAAGATATTAGAATCTATCGTGATCATAAAAATATGACGAATCGCTTAAATAATTGTGAACAAGCAAATATTGATAAAATTGTAGAAACAGCGACAAAACAGTTAGAAGATATTCGTTATTTAAGAGAGAATCTAGGAATCGAATTATTAGATGACAAAACCAAAGAAATTATTGAATATCGGGAAAAGTACCCTGAAGCATCCCTTCTAGAGTTAAGTGAAATCATCTCTTACGAAACTGGAAAGTCAATCACTAAATCTGGGTTGAATCATCGCTTTAGAAAAATAAGAGAATTCGCTGAAAAAATGAGAAAGCAGGAAAATCAATGATAAAGTTAGATCGCTTGTATATGGAACAATTAGATCGAGAGAATATTAAACATTTACAATTTTTGAAAGAGTTAATGAAATCTAGTAATATTAGCTACCTTTGGGATTTAGAAAAAACAAAATCGGAGTTTAATAATAAAGAAAGATCATCTTGGATAGAAGAATATCTATGTTTTAATGATTCAAACACCCCTATTGGTTATATGAACTTAAGTGTACCAACAGACGGGATAAATGGGAGAACAACTAGTCTTTACTATGCGATTAGTGAACAGTATCGTCACTTAGGATTAGGAAGTAAAATGGTGGCAGAAATGACAGATTATCTTTTCACTAATAAAATGATAGATTGTATTGTTGGAGAAGTAGAAAAAGAAAATATAGCTAGTCAAAAAGCGTTAGAGAAAGCAGGAATGAACATTGCTTATCAAGATGACGAGTGGGTAGTCTATATGAAATCAAGACAAAAAGAAAATAAAATGAGAGGAATATAAGAAAAATGAAAATAAGACCAATTAGTAAAAATCAAAAGGAATGTAAAGAATATCCTAGTTGCTTACCTGAAGAAATGTCAGTTTTGGCTGGTGGTTATATTATTACTCCACGAGGAGAAATTATTGTAGTAGAAGATAGTCAAGAACATAAGGATGTTTTTTCTAGTTATATTAATGACTATCTAGAATCAGAACAATCTACTGTATACGAAACTTATCTAGCGACCAAACTACTTTGCGAATTAGGATGCATTGTGTATACAGGGGTTAGATTAGAATATATAAAAAATAAATTGGGCGGATTAGATTCCTCAATGGGAAGCTTAACTTTTCCTAGTGAAATGGAAAATGTAACAGAAATCCAAAAAGAAATTTGTCTACGGTTATTAGACAATAACCGCTCTTTATTTGGAAATGGAGAGAAAATCGCGATTCAATATGGAGGATTCCCTGACATTGTATATTCAAAAGAAGAAATTATTGATTTCTTAAATAGTAAGACTTATCATAAATAAAGAGACAACATATCTGTGCCTCTTTAAACTAATGACTGATTATTTGATCAACGATACCGTACTCTAGAGCTTCTTTACTATCCATAAAGTTATCTCTTTCGGTATCTTGCTCAATGGTTTCGACATTTTGACCAGTATTGGTAGCAAGAATAGTATTCATCCTCTTTTTTACTTTCAAAATGTGTTCTGCCGCAATCTTAATTTCTGTAGCTTGACCTTGTGCCCCACCTAATGGTTGATGGATCATTACTTCAGCGTTTGGTAAGATAAAACGCTTCCCCTTTTCCCCAGAAGATAAAAGAAAAGCGGCCATACTTGCAGCCATTCCGATGCAGATTGTCGATACCTTACTTTTGACAAAATTCATCGTATCATATATGGCCATTCCACTAGTAATGGATCCACCAGGACTATTGATATAAAGACTGATATCTTCATGATTTAAAGAATCCAAATAGAGCAATTGAGCAACTACAGAATCAGAAGTACTATCGTTAATTTCTCCACTTAATAAAATAATTCTATTTTTTAATAATCTAGAAAAAATGTCATAACTTCTTTCGCCATTACTTTCTTTGTCTATGACAATAGGAACTAAATTCATTTTTCTTCACCTATATATATATTAGTAAGAAATGACAAAAAATATTCATGTAAAAAGAAAAACTATACTTTCTAATCAGAAGAAAAAGTAATATAATAACCATGAGGTGATTTACTTGAAAACAAAAGTAAAAAATTTAACAATAGGATCTAAAATTTCAGAGGGCAAGACCGTTTCAATGAGTTTGTCTGACTATTATAAACAAACAAGAGGAATGACATTAAGCTTCATTGATGAAGCAAATAACCAATTACAAGAACAAGAAAAAGTAAAGAGTAAAATCAAAGAATAATAAAAAGAGAAAAAGGGGTGTTATTATGGATCAAATAACGATTACTGTTGGAGAAAGTCGTGTTCAAGTAAATCGAGGAATTACTCTCGCTGAACTAGCTGCGAATTATACAACGGATTTTAAGTATGAAATTATTTTGGCTAAAGTGAATGGTATTTATCAAGAATTGACCGATACTATTCATAAAGATTGTCAAGTAGAGTTTTTGGATTTAACAGAAAGAGGAGCCAATCGGGTATTTTTGAATGGATTAATTTATCTAACGGTTTACGCAACAAAACAGTTGTTTGGTAGTAATATGGAAATTAAAGTAAATCACTCGTTAGATAAAGGATTATATATTGAGACAAATATTCGTTTAACGGAAGAAGATTTAACGCAATTAGAATTAAAGATGAAAGAAATTGTTGCAGCTAATTTACCAATTACGAAAGTAACAGTAACAAGATTAGATGCTAAAAATTATTTTCATGCTGTTCATGACGAAGTAAAAGCAGGAATTATGGATTATATTACTTCTACTCATGTAACTTTATATAAACTAGGGGATTTATATAACTATTTATATAGTCAAATGCCAATAAGTACTAAAGTATTATCTCATTTCGAACTAACTTATCTTCATGAAAATGGCTTTGTACTGCGCTTTCCTACTATCTATATGAAAGAGGGAATTAAACCTTATCAACATCGGAAAAATATTTTTGAACTATTTCAAAGCTCTAGGGATTGGGCAAAATTATTAAAGTTGGAAAATGTTGTCGATCTGAATAGACGGGTTTCTAGTAGTACCATTGAAGAATTAATTCGGATTGATGAGTTAGTGAAAAATGAAAAATTATTTGATATTGCGAAAGAAATCGTCAACAAGGGAGAAAAAGTCAAATTAGCTTTAATTGGTGGACCTTCCTCAACTGGAAAGACGACTACAACCAATAAATTAGTTTTATGTTTAAAAAGTTTCGGTAAAAATCCAATTATGTTGTCAATGGATGATTTCTTTGTGGAAAGAGAAGAAACACCATTAGGAGAAGATGGAAAACCGGATTATGAGCGATTAGAAGCCGTCAATCTAGAACTATTCGAATCGACGATTCAGAAATTATTAGCTGGTGAAGAAACGCTTGTCCCAACCTATAACTTTATTCTAGGGAAAAAAGAGTTTAAGAGTAAAATGAAAATGAATAAAGAAGATATTCTTTTAATTGAGGGAATCCATGCGCTAAATCCCAAAGTATTAGAACATATCCCTAAGGAAAACAAAGTGACGATTTATCTATCTGCACTTACAGAATTAAATATTGATAATCATGCTCGGGTATCGACAACCGATAACCGTTTATTAAGAAGAATTGTTCGTGACAATCGTACTAGAGGGAATAGTGTTGAAAGTACATTGAAAAGTTGGGCCAAAGTAAGAGAAGGAGAAGAAAAGTATATTTTTCCTTATCAAGACGATGCAGAGTATACTTTTAATACCGCTCATATCTATGAACTAGGTGTATTAAAAACGTTTGTCGAACCACTACTTTATTCTGTACCGGTTGAGTCAGAATACTATAACGAAGCGATTCGCTTAATTAACTTTTTACGAGTATTTTTACCTATCTCTTCAGAAAGCATACCAGAAGATTCTATTCTAAGAGAATTTATTGGTGGTGGATGTTTTCGAATATAGAGTTTTCCCCAAAACTGTGGATAAAACGGAGAGCCAAAGAAAGAAAAATTCACAACTATTGTGGAAAAAATCAAAGCGAGTAGGATTTTTAGCAATTTCTGTGGAAAAAAGTGACAAGTAGGAAGTAGATTTTTTTGAATATATTGACAATGCTGGGCAAAAACTATATAGTGAAAATAGAAAGAGGAGGATAAAATGAAAATAGCAATTAATGGTTTTGGTCGTATTGGTCGTCTTGCTTTTCGACAAATGTTTGGACAAAGTGAGTATGAAATTGTTGCGATCAATGATTTAACAAATCCTGAAATGTTAGCGCACTTGTTAAAATATGATTCAGCGCAAAAAAAGTATGAACTAGCGGATACAGTTCGTGCAACAGAAAAGGGAATTGTCGTAGCTGGAAAAGAAATCCCTGTTTATGCCATTTCTAATCCAGAAGAATTACCATGGGGAGAACTTGGTGTCGATGTGGTATTAGAATGTACGGGTTTCTTTGCTTCTAAGGAAAAATCAGAAGCCCATTTAAGAGCCGGAGCAAAAAAAGTAATTATCTCTGCTCCAGCTGGAAACGATGTACCAACTATCGTTTATGGCGTAAATGAAAATACTCTTACCAAGGAAGATCATATTATTTCAGCAGCATCTTGTACGACAAACTGTCTTGCACCGATGGCATATGCTTTAAATAACTATGCCCCAATTATTTCGGGAATCATGACAACTGTTCATGCCTATACTGGAGACCAAATGATCCTAGATGGACCACATAGAAAAGGAAATTTAAGAAGAGCTCGTGCGGCAGCAATCAATATCGTACCTAACTCGACAGGTGCAGCTAAAGCAATCGGCTTAGTTATCCCTGAATTATCTGGTAAATTAATCGGTAGTGCTCAACGTGTACCAGTTGCGGATGGTAGTCTAACAATCCTAGATGCAGTGGTAGATAAGGAAGTAACTAAAGAAGAAATCAATGAAATGATGAAATCTGTACAAAGCGAATCTTATGGCTACACTGATGAAGAAATTGTTTCTAGTGATATCATCGGAGATACTCATGGATCAGTCTTTGATGCTACGCAAACAAAAGTAATTAGTCTAGGAGATGGAAAAACATTAGTCCAAGTAGTTGCTTGGTATGATAATGAAAACTCTTATACTAGCCAAATGGTTCGTACTGCGAAAAAATTAGTAGAAGTTATGGAAACAATGTAGAAATATTTAGGAATTAAGGAAAAGAGATTTAATTCATCTCTTTTTTTTGGTATACTAGTAGTGGAAAAGAATAAAAGAAAAGAGGTTAAAACATGAAAAGAACGATTACGGATTTAAATTTGACAGGTAAACGAGTAATCATTCGTTGCGATTTTAATGTTCCAATGAAGAATGGAGAAATTGCCGATGATACTAGAATAGTAGAAAGTCTAGATACTATTCGCTATGCAGTTAGTCAGAAAGCTAAAGTAATTTTGATGTCCCATCTGGGAAGAATTAAAGAAGAAAGTGATAAGGCCAAGAATAGTTTGGCACCTGTTGCGGAAAGGTTAAGTGAATTACTTCATCATCCAGTATTATTTATCAATAAGACAAGAAGTGACACTTTAATCAAAACCGTAGAAGAAATGAAAGAAGGGGACATTCTATTAATAGAAAATACTCGTTTTGAAGATCTAGAGGGAAAGAAAGAAAGTTCAAACGATGATGAGCTTGCTACCTACTGGGCAAATTTAGGAGATATTTTCATCAATGATGCCTTTGGAACAATTCATCGTAGTCATGCTTCCAATGTAGGAATAGGTAGTAGATTACCAAATGCGATTGGATTTTTAGTAGAAAAAGAACTAAAAGCGTTAAGTCGCTTAGATAAT
This sequence comes from Candidatus Alloscybalousia intestinigallinarum, assembly GCA_018716115.1. GTDB lineage: Bacteria > Bacillota_I > Bacilli_A > RF39 > UBA660 > Alloscybalousia > Alloscybalousia intestinigallinarum. The sequence goes on along the minus strand of DVKF01000027.1, from coordinate 24,038 downwards.
CCAGAACGTCCATATGTTGTCATCCTTGGCGGTAGTAAAGTATCTGATAAAATTGGAGTAATCAAAAACTTGATCGAAAAGGCAGATAAGATTATTATTGGTGGTGGAATGGCATTTACCTTCTTAAAAGCAGCTGGTTACTCAATTGGAAGCAGTATTCTAGATGAAGAAAATATCGATTTTTGTAAACAGATGTTAACCAACTATCCAGGAAAAATCGTTCTTCCTATCGATGTTCAAGCTGCGACTTCTCTAGAAGATACAAATAGTCGCATAGTTAAGATTAACGACCTTTTAGATACAGAGAAAGGATTAGATATCGGACCAGAGACAGTTAAAGAATTTTGTGATATACTAAAAACAGCCAAAACTGTAGTATGGAATGGTCCATTAGGGGTATATGAAAATCCTAAATACAGTGTTGGAACGGAACAAGTACTAAAATTCCTAACAGATAATCATATTGATACTATTTTAGGTGGTGGCGATATTGTCGCTGCAGCTAGTCAATTAGGATACAAAGATAAAGTCAGTCATGCCTCTACTGGCGGTGGAGCTACTTTAGAGTATCTAGAAGGAAAAAGTTTACCAGGACTTGAAGTAATTGCAGAAAAATAAAAGTTACTTTTTGGTAATCACATTTTAGACTAATCCAAAAGATAAACATAAGAAAATGAGGAGTGTGCCATGAAAAGCTTAAAGAAAAACAGTCTAATATTAATTGGAGTCACCATAATCATTCTTTATTTAGTATTAAAAGATGATTTCAATGCGATTATAGGTGCACTTCTCGGTGCTAATTTCTTCTTTTTGTTTTTAGCCCTTGTTTGCCAGCTACTAGCTATCGTATTTGAATCGTTAGCCTATAAAAAAATTGTCAACAGTTATACAAAAGATTATCGCTTTGGACAAGCTTTACGTATGCAGTTTATGACGAAATTTTTTAACGGAATTACCCCTTTTTCTACGGGTGGGCAACCGATGCAAATTTATATGCTAAAAAAAGAAGGATTTCGCTTAACTAAGGCAACCAACATCATCATGCAGAATTTTATTATTTACCAAGCTGCTTTAGTAATCTATGGTTTATTTGCGATTACAATCAATGCTAATTTCCATTTATTCAAAAATATTCCTGTACTAAAGGAATTGATTGTTCTAGGATTTATGGTAAATACTTTGGTTATGCTAGGATTAATTATTATTAGTTTTAGTAGTAAATTTAACCATTTAGTGATTAAGAAAATTATCTCTTTCTTAGGGAAAATAAAACTTATAAAAAATCCAGAAAAAACTCAAGAAGCATGGAAAGAGCGTATTGATGATTTCCATGAGGGTACGACTTTCTTGAAAAGGAATAAACTACTTTGCTTAGAGGCTTTTATCTATAATTTTATTTATCTAACATTAACTTATGTAATGCCTTATTTTGTCATTATTGCCTTAGGAGGAACTGGAGTATCACCAATTACTGCGATTGTATCCTCTGCTTATATTTTAATTATTGGCTCATTTGTACCAATACCTGGTGCAAGTGGTGGTATTGAATACGGTTACTTAAAATTCTTTGGCTGTTTTATTGGGGGTAGCGTTCTAAAAGCCTCTCTTCTAATTTGGCGAACGATATCATATTATTTATTGATGATTATTGGAGCGATTGTCTTAAATGTCAAAGGAAGGGTTAAAAAATGAGAATAGGAATTTTTACGGAAACGTATACTCCATATATTAGTGGCTTAGTCACTAGTGAAGTGATGTTAAAAGAAGCTTTAGAAAAGTTAGGACATACTGTCTATGTAGTAACTGCTAATTTAGAAAGCTTTCATTATGATTATGATGAAAAGGAACACGTTTTAAGAATACCAGGTATCCCAACGGGAATATATGATTCCCGTTTAACCGCAATTTATCCAATTAAAGCCGTAAATATTATTAAAAGTTGGAAATTGGATATTATCCATTCACAGACAGAGTTTGCGATTGGAACTTTTGCGAGATTATTGGCTTTTCAATTAGATATTCCCTTAGTTCATACTTATCATACGATGTATGAAGATTATATACACTATGTAACGAAAGGCTACTTTAATAAGTCTAGTAAAAAAATCGTCGAGTATTTAACTTTGTTTTACTGTGATAAAACGGCTAGTGAATTGATTGTTCCTACGAAGAAAACGTATGATTTATTTAAAGAAAAGTATAAAGTGGATAAAAATATTCATATTATTCCCACTGGAATCGAGTTAGAAAGATTTTATAAAGAGAATATTGATTCAGAAAAACTAGCTAAGCTAAGGAAGAAAGAAGGCCTTAAAGAAGACGATTTTGTCGCTATCTTTGTGGGTCGTCTAGCTCAAGAAAAAAATATTGTTTTCTTAATGGATGTCGTAAAAGACTTAGTGAAAAGTTGTCCAAAACTAAAATTGTTGATTGTTGGTGATGGACCAGATATGGAAGAGTATCAAGAATATGTTCAAAAAGAAAAGATGAAAGATCACATTATTTTAACAGGAAAAGCAAAATGGGAAGAAATGCCATACTATTACCATTTGGCCAATATCTTTTTAACTGCTTCTCAGTCAGAAACGCAAGGCTTAACAGTAATCGAAGCGATGGCATCAGAGGTAACACCGATTTGTATCGATGATGAGAGTTTTGCCAATACAGTGATAGATGGACTAAATGGTAGAATTTTTAAGACTCAAGAGGAATGTAAAGAAATTATTCAAGAATTATATAAAGATAGTAAACAAGTACAAAAATTATCTAAACAGGCAAGAATTAATGCCGAACGATATAGCTCTAAATATTTTGCTGAGTCAGTATTAGATGTTTATCAATACGCAATCGATCATAAAACAAATCGTTTAGGGGTAATTGGTAAATTAGTGGATAAAATAAAAGGTGATAAAGATGAAATGGATAGTAAGTAACCATAAAATGAATTTAACTAAGGAGCAGATAGAAACTTATGTTAATCAGATTTCCTCCTTAAAGTCAATGAATAAACTCGTTTTCTGTCCGAGCAATATTTATTTTTCCTATTTTCAGAATCAAGAAAATTTTCAATTAGGATCCCAAAATGTGGCTGATCGCAATATGGGGGCCCTAACTGGCGAAGTTGCGGTTGAACAATTAAAGTCGTTAAATGTCAAGTATGTGATTATTGGTCACTCAGAGCGGAGAAATATTTTAAATGAAACGGAAGAGATGATTCATCAGAAATTAAAACTAACGTTAGAAAATGGGATGATTCCGATTTTGTGTATAGGAGAAAAAGAAGAAGAAATTTCAGAAAGAGAAATTATTCTTAAAGAAGAAATCGACAGTGCTTTTTCTGAACAAAGTAATCTAGATCAAGTAATTATTGCTTATGAACCAATTTGGGCAATTGGAACGGGTAGAATTCCAACCCCAGAAGAAATTACGTCAATTACAAAATGGATAAAAGATTACGTGAAAGAAAAGTATCAAGTCATTTGTCCTGTCTTATATGGCGGGAGTGTATCTGAAAATAACATTGAAGAATTAAATACCGTATTGAATATAGATGGCTACTTGATTGGTGGGACAAGCTTAGATGTAGAAAAACTAAAAGTAATCATTGAAAAAACGGAGGAAGAAGTATGATAGGAAATGCAGTAATCGATTGGTTAGATCGAACCTTTACCGAGATAGAGAAGTTCATTGAAAATCATTATGATAATCCCCTTTTATGGATCATGATCCTCGTTATGATTCTATTGATCGTTGCCATGGCTTCCCAATCTTTGTCGAAGAACCGTTAAAAATAAGGTTCTTCTTTTTGTTTACGAGTAAATCCCTTATAACTTGAGAAACTATGTGTATATTTTTCTGTACTCGACAGCATTTGACAAAACCTTACAATATTCTCTGTATCTATTTGTAAAAATATAGTGTATAATAATACTTGCGTGGAGTACGAAAGGAGAAAATATGAACAAAGTCAGAGTACTGATGATCGATGATAACATCGACCTAGTAAGCATGATTAAGGAGTACTTTAAAGATCACGCTAGTATCGAAGTAGTATTGGAAGCAAATGATGGAGAAAGAGGTTTAGAATTAATTAAGACCAGACAGAGTGATTACGATGTCATTATTTTGGACTTGATTATGCCGAAAAAGGATGGTCTATCTATTCTAGAGGCCATGAGAAAAGAACAGATTGATAAGAAGGTTATTGTCTTAACTTCTTACAATGCTCAAGAGATGATTAGAAGAGTTTCTGAATATGGAATTAATTACTTTATCTTAAAACCTTTTGAATTATCAGATCTAGAAAGAAGAATTGAGGATTGTGCGGATAGTAAAATCTATACGAACGCATCAATCGATATCTATCACAACAATCTGCAGATTTCAATTACCAAAATACTACATGAATTAGGAATACCATCCCATATCAAGGGTTATCAATATATTAGAGAAGGAATTTCAATTCTCTATGAACGACCAGAAGTAATCGGTGGCATCACCAAAGAATTATATCCAGATATTGCGAAGAAATTTAATACGACTGTATCTCGGGTAGAAAGAGCGATTCGCCATGCAATCGAAGTAAGTTGGAATCGTGGTGATTGGGATTTGATGGAAGAAATCTTCGGTCATAGTGTCGATATCGACAAAGCAAAACCAACCAACTCAGAATTTATTGTAACTGTCGCAGATAAATTACGGTTGGAATTTCAAAAAGATTATTGTAAATAAAAGGTGTAACCACTAAGCTACACCTTTTTCTATGATTATTTTCTAGGCTTGGTAAATCCAATTCCATCTAAGTTTTGATCGGTTTGTATAAAACCCGCTTTTTGGATAACGGCTAGACTAGCCAAATTCTTTGGATCAATAAATGCCCTTAAGTTAGAAATCTTTTCTTGACTTAGAATATAATCTGTACTTTGCTGTACCATTTTAGTTGCCAAGCCACGATTTCGATAATTAGGATCAATAATATAACGAACTTCAGAGTTTAGTTGCTCATTTTCTACAAAAGGAGCACTAAAGAAAACATAGCCCATCGGGTGTTGATCTTTAATAAGAACATAATGGGCGTTCAATAATCCAATATTTTTAGAAATATATAATCCGTTTTTAAAATAAGGTAGGAATCTTTCCACTTCTGGATCAGTAATTAATCCCTCAATATAACGAATATGTTGTTCATCAAAAAAATCGACTTTTTCTAAAGTAAATTCCGGTAAAGATATTTTCATAGTATCACCTAATTCATTATATCATGTATAATAAAAATAATAAAACCAAGGAACGTAAAAATCAATTTTTCTTAACAATCAATGATAAGAAAATGATCACGTAGTAAAAAAATATGTTAAGATAAAAAGAAGATAGGGAGGATGGATATGATAAAATTAGTTTTAGTAAGGCATGGACAAAGTGTCTGGAATTTAGAAAATAAATTTACTGGTTGGACAGATGTTGGTTTATCTGAACAGGGAGTAAATGAAGCAATCGAAGCCGGAAAGGTATTAAAAGAACGAGGATTTACGTTCGACATTGCCTATACTTCAGTATTAAAAAGAGCCAATGATACTCTCAATTATATTTTAAAAGAACTAGGAGAAGAAGATATTCCTATCCACTATAGTTGGCGTTTAAATGAGCGTCATTATGGAGCGTTACAAGGATTAAATAAGGACGATACGAAAGAAAAATATGGTGAAGAACAAGTACATCTCTGGAGAAGAAGTGCGACCGTTAGACCACCAGAACTTACTGTAGATGATCCTAGATATCCCGGTAATGATCCTAAGTATAAAAATTTAACAGAAGAAGAATTACCTAAAACAGAAAATCTTTTAGATACAGTAAAAAGAGTAATTGAATATTGGAACAGTGAGATTAAACTTTCCTTATTATCGGGTAAAAAGGTAATTATTGTCGCTCATGGAAATAGTCTTCGTGGCTTAATCAAGTACTTAGACCAGTTGTCTGATGAAGAGGTAATGAATTTAGAAATCGAAACCGGAAATCCAATTTGTTATGAACTAGACGAAGAATTAAAACCAATTTGCCATTACTATTTAATAGAAAAATAAATCAAACCAAAAGGAGCAGAAAGATTAGTCATAAAAAGTACTAATCTTTTTCTATAAGGAATATAAAATTAGAAAAAATTGGTAGAAAAAACTAGCCATGAATTGACGATGAAACTAAATTGAACTATAATATAAATATAAATTAATGTAAGGAGGATGCGATTTATGGAACGAAAAATAACAGCAGATCTTCTAAAATGGAAAAAAGAAGTAAATAGAAAGCCTTTGTTATTATATGGAAGCAAACAGATTGGAAAAACTTATACAGTAATCGAATTTGGAGAAAAAGAATATAAGACAGTAGCCTATATCAATAGCGATAACAATATTCCATTATTAACCATTATGAAAAAAGAGCGAACGATAGATAAAATCATTGCGAAAATGGCTTTACTAGTAGGAGAACCTATTTTAAAATCAGATACATTAATTATTATTGATAATGTAAGTGATGAGGAAATTGTCAAAGGAATAAAAAAGTTTGGTAAGGAACAAAACGATTACCACATCATTATGATTACTTCCCATAAAGAAAAGTTACCTGTTTTTAAAGGGGAAGAACTACAGTATAAATATATGTTTTCTATGGACTTTGAAGAATATTTAAGAGCAGTTAATAATTTAGAATTGATTGATTTTATTAAAACGTCATATCGTAATAATAAACCGATGCCTTTTCATCAATTAGCTTTAGATTATTATGAAGAATATTTAGTAACCGGCGGTATGCCAGAAGTTGTTCAAGCCCATTTAAATGGAGAGTCAGATTTAAAGTTAAAGATGATTCAGGAAAAGATACTAGATTGTTACAAAAAAGAGCTTTTAGAGATAGAAAATACCATCGATATCGTAAGAGCTAATGAAGTACTAAATATTGTTCCCTATCAATTACTAAAACCAAATCGCAAGTTCCAATATGGATTGATGCGTACTGGTGGTAGAAGTAAAGATTATGAGAAAGCTTTAGAATATTTATCGCTAACTGGAATTGTGTATAAATGTCACAAAGTAATGGAAGTGAAGCCACCACTTAGTAAGTGTAAAGATGTAGAAAGTTTTAAACTGTACTTAAATGATAGTGGAATCCTTTATATGATGATGCATTTATCGAAAATAAAGTTACTTTCTGATGATAACTTGAAATATATTTTATATGAAAATAGTATAGCGACCGCGATTATGAGTAGTGGCTATAACCTATATTATTATCAGTCAGAAGGAAAAGCTGAGGTACCATTTGTGATTCAGACCAGAAGTGGCAAGATTATTCCTGTTGAAATTGTGAATAAAAATGTCTCTAAAGCGAAATCGCTATCTTTATTTATGAGTAGATTTAATATCAATGAAGCAATCAGAATAACAGAGGATAATTTTGGAATCAAAAAGAATGTAAAATACATTCCCATCTATGCGACATTTTGCCTAAAGGAGAATAATTAAATGGAAATTGAAGAAATTTCTAAGGAAAATAAATCAGAAATTATCTCATGTCTAGCACTAATACGAACGGAATTTGATATCGCAGAAAAAGAAACAGAGGAAGAACTGATTTCTCATTTACCAGAAGAATGTTTCTTCCTTGGTATGCTAGCAGAGAATAAAGAGATAGTAGGTACTTTGTTAGTAACCAAAAGTTACGAGCCGTTGAAACTGGTTTATAAGTATGTAATCGATTATGTCGTCGTCGATCCTTCTTATCGCGGGCAAAAAATTGCGACCAAGTTAATCGAGAAGGTGATTGAAAAGGCAAGAACGAATGAGATTAGTTACTTAGAATTAACGTCTAATCCGAAAAGAGAAATCGCTCGTCATATTTATCAAAAATTAGGCTTTAAAGCCAAAGGTACCGACATATTTAGAAGAGAAATGGATAATTAGAAAGAAGGAAAAGAAAATGAAACCTATATTATTAACAATTATTGATGGTTTTGGATTAAGAGAAGAAACTAAAGGAAATGCAGCTAAACTAGCTAGTAAACCTACTTTTGATTTTTTATGGAATACTTACCCACACAGTAAATTAGAAGCGAGTGGAGAACAAGTAGGCCTTCCTGCCGGTCAAATGGGAAATTCTGAAGTAGGGCATTTAAATATCGGCGGTGGTAGAATTGTCTATCAACCTTTAGAGTTAATTTCAAAAGAAATTCGTGAAGGAAAATTCTTTGACAATGAGGAATTGAAGAAAGTAATGGCACATGTTAATAAAAATGATTCTAAACTACATATTTTTGGACTATTAAGTGATGGTGGAATTCATTCTCATATTAATCATATTTTAGCCTTACTGGATATGACCAAAAGAGAGGGTGTCAAACGAGTCTATGTTCATGCCTTTCTAGATGGAAGAGATACCCTTCCTGATGTTGCTTGTCAATACTTAGATCAATTACAGGCCAAAATAGATGAACTTAATTTAGGAAGTATCGCTGATATTTCTGGACGTTATTATTCAATGGATAGAGAAAGAATGTGGAACTTAACCGAACGCTATTATAATCTACTGGTCAAAAAAGAAGCTCCCATCATCAAAGATTATCATACATATATTGAAGAAGAGTACCAAAAGAAGATCTTCGATGAGTTTATTGAACCGGCTATCTTAGATGAAAACAGTAACCTTGAAGAAAATGATGGCTTAATTTTCGCTAATTTTAGACCAGATCGGGCTACCCAGACTTTTACAGCGATTACTAACCCAGATTTTAAAGAATTTGATACCGTAAAATTTAAGAATATTAAACTAGTTACTATGATGCCAGTAGAACATTCAATTATTTGCACGAATGCTTATCCCCATGTAACTGTTCCTAATTCTTTAGGGGTATATTTATCTAAATGTGGAAAGAAAGTATTACGTATCGCCGAAGCAAGTAAATACCCACACGTTACTTATTTCTTTGATGGAGGAGAAGAATTAGATTTACCAGGTACAGATAAGATTATCGTCCCTAGAAAAGATGTAGCTACCTACGATATGGCGCCAGAAATGTCTGCTTATGAAATTGGGGATAAATTAGAAGAAATTATGGCAAATTACGATGTGATTATCTTGAATTTTGCGAACTGTGATATGGTAGGGCATACAGGAAATTTAGATGCGGCAATTAAAGCAGTAGAAGCAGTAGATGAAAACTTAGGAAGAATTTATGCGAAGATTCAAGAACTAGGGGGATTACTCATTGTAACTGCTGACCACGGAAATTGTGAACTTATGATCGATGAAAATGATAATATTATCACTTCTCATACGACCAATAAAGTGCCATTTATCATCTGTAATCCTGATTATGTTCCCCATGATGGAAAACTCGGCGATATCGCGCCAACGATACTAGAGATTATGAATTTAGAAATTCCTAAAGAGATGACAGGTAAAAGTCTGCTTTCTAAATAAAAGATAAACAAATAGGGCTAGAAATAGTTCTATTTGTTTTTTCTATCCTTATTATATATAGGACTAAATGATAGAGAATTAACAGTAAATATGATCGAAAACTAAAAATTCCTAATAGAAAAAATTAAAATGTATTTATCAATAATTTTTCGTAAAAATTTTTCTATTTCTGTCAAAAATGAAAAAGTTCTCAGAAAACAGACAAATTTCTTCAAAAAGTGCTTGCTTTTTAAGAGGGACCATGCTATAATCTTAGGCGTGTGGCTGCTTAGATGTGTAAGGTTGCTGATACACCGGGTTAAGTTGTTAACTGGGATCAGGTTATTTACACGGAGCATGTCTATACTAGATATAGGCGAAGGGAGGATTCAAAATGTCAAAAGGAAATGTTCGCATCAACTTACAAGCATATGATCATAGAATTCTAGATAGTGCTGCAAAAAAAATAGTAGAAACGGTCACAAGATCAGGTGGAGAAATTAGTGGACCAGTTCCATTACCAACTAAGATCGAAAAGTTTACCGTTTTAAGAGCTGTTCACAAATATAAAGATAGTCGTGAACAATTCGAAATGCGTACACACAAAAGACTTATTGATGTCAAGAACCCAAGCAAGGAAACAATCGATGCATTAACGCATTTAGATTTGCCAAGCGGTGTTGATATTAAAATCAAAGTAGAACAATAATTATAGGAGGAAAAAAGTATGAAAGGAATCTTAGGTACAAAAGTAGGAATGACTCAAGTATTTACTACTTCAGGAAAATTAATTCCTGTTACCGTAATCGAAGTAAAACCTAATGTAGTTACTCAAATCAAAACAGTAGCAAATGAAGGCTATGACGCTATTCAATTAGGTTACGAAACAGTTAAACCAAAAGCTAGTAATAAAGCAAAAATGGGTCATACTAACAAAGCAAATACAGAGCCTAAGCGCTTCTTAAGAGAAATTAGGGGAGTAAATACTAGTGATTATGAACTAGGTCAAGAAATCAAAGCCGATATCTTCACAAAAGGAGAAGTAGTCGACGTAACAGGAGTAAGTAAAGGAAAAGGTTTCCAAGGTGTTATTAAGAGACATAATCAATCTCGTGGACCTATGGGACATGGTAGTCAATACCATAGAGGTGTTGGTTCATTAGGTACAATGTTACCAATGCACGTTCTAAAAGGAAAGAAACTTCCAGGTCATATGGGTCATGAAACAACAACAATTCAAAACCTTGAAATTGTTGACGTTGACTTAGAAAATAATGTTATTTTAGTAAAAGGTAACGTTCCAGGTCCTAAAAAATCTTTAGTTATGATTAGAACTTCAGTAAAAAAAGGAGAAAAAGTAAATGATAGTGAGGAACTAATCACTTACGAAGATCCTACTACTCAAGAACAAGAAGCTGAAATTGAAGCTCAAGATGCAGTAGATGAAGTAGAAACTGAAGAAACCGAAGTTAACGAATAATCATCACAAAAAAATAAACAAGATTAAATGTGATAGATAAGGAGGAATTAAAGATGGAAAAACTAAAGGACGTTAAATTAAATAAAGAGTTACTTGCAATCGAACCTAATGAAAAAGTCTTATATGACGCGATTATCTTAGCTCAAGCATCGCTAAGACAAGGAACTCATTCAACCAAAAATCGTAGTGAAGTAAGTGGCGGTGGCAGAAAACCATGGCGTCAAAAAGGAACCGGACATGCCCGTCAAGGATCTATCCGTGCAGTACAATGGGTAGGTGGTGGAAGATATGGTACACCAGTTCCTAGAGATTATTCTAAAAAACAAAATCGTAAAGAAAGAAGATTAGCATTACAAACAGCTTTCTTAAACTTATATAACGAAAAAAATATTATCGTAGTAGACGAGTTAGTTTTAAATACACCTAAGACAAAAGAGATGATTCAAGTACTAAACGATTTAGAATTGAATGATAAAAAAGTATTAATCATCGTTAACGAATTAGATGAAAACCTTATTCTTGCATCTAGAAACTTACAAAATATTATGGTAATTGAACCTACAGAAATGAATGTCTTAGACTTAGTAAATACTAACGTTGTTCTAACGACAAAAGAGACAATGAAAACAATCGAGGAGGTGCTTAAGTAATGGATACTAAATACTTAGAGATTATCAAAGCGCCAGTCATTACCGAAAAAGCAGGTAGTTTAGCTCAAACGAAGAATCAATACGTATTTAAAGTAGATTCAAGAGCAAATAAAACCGAAATCAAACAAGCAATTGAAAAAATCTTCAAGGTAAAAGTAGAAGAAATTCGTACAATTAATGTTAAACCAAAGAAAAGAAGAGTTGGCCGTTATAGTGGCTTGACAAACCGCACAAAAAAAGCAATTGTCACTTTAGCAGAAGGTCAATCAATCGAACTTAATTAGAAGGAGGGTTACTCATGTCAGTAAGAAACTACAAGCCGATTACACCGGGGCAAAGAAAGAGAAGTACTTTAGTAAACGAAGAAATTACAAAGTCTACTCCAGAAAAAAGTCTAGTAGTTAGCTTAAAGAAAAATGGTGGTCGTAACAATCAAGGTAGAATTACCGTTAGACATCAAGGTGGCGGAGCTAAGAGAAAATATCGTATTATTGATTTCAAACGTAATAAACGTGATATTCCAGGTACCGTTGCTAGTATCGAATACGATCCAAATAGAACGGCAAATATTGCCTTAATCAATTATTCAGATGGTGAAAAGAGATATATCATCGCTCCAAAAAGTTTGAAAGTAGGAGATAAAATCGTAAGCGGAGAAAATGCGGATATCAAAGTTGGAAATGCTTTACCGCTTATAAATATCCCAGTAGGTACGATGATTCACAATATCGAACTTCGTCCTGGTAAGGGGGGAGAACTTGCTCGTTCAGCAGGTGCTTCAGCACAAATCCTAGGACGTGAAGGTAATTACGTAATGGTAAGACTTTCAAGCGGTGAACAAAGATTAATTCTTGGTACTTGTTATGCAACGATTGGTGAAGTTGGTAATGAAGATAAAGGATTAGTTAGATTAGGAAAAGCAGGACGTACTCGTCATTTGGGAATTCGTCCAACTGTTCGTGGTAGTGTAATGAACCCTAATGATCACCCACATGGTGGTGGTGAAGGACGTGCACCAATCGGTCGTAAAGGCCCAGTTACTCCTTGGGGTAAACCAGCACTTGGTTATAAAACACGTAAGAAAAAAGCGTCTGATAAATTTATCGTACGTCGTCGTAATAGTAAATAGGAAAGGAAGATTAGAAAATGGCTAGAAGTTCAAAGAAGAAACCTTATGTTTTTGAAAGATTATTAGATAAGGTTAATCAGTTAAATGAAACCGGAAAAAAAGAAGTCATTAAAACTTGGTCACGTCGTTCAACTATCTATCCTGCATTTATTGGACATACATTCGCAGTACATAACGGAAAAGAATTTATTCCAGTTTATGTAACTGAAGATATGGTAGGACATAAACTTGGTGAATTCTCACCTACGCGTAAGTTTGGTGGACACGGCGACAATAAAAAGAAATAGTGACTAGGAGGAGAGAAATATGGAAGCAAGAGCAATCGCAAAAACTCTTAGAGTATCACCAATTAAAGCTCGTTTAGTCGTAGATTTAATTCGTGGTAAACAGGTAAATGATGCCTTAGTTATTTTAAATAACATGAATAAAAAGCCTGCTCGCCTTACAAAGAAAGTATTAGTTTCTGCAATCAGTAATGCAGTTAACAATAACGGAGCAAAACAAGATGAACTTTATGTAAAAGAGGCAAGAGTAGATGCTGGTCCAGTTATGAAACGTCATATGTTTGACTCACGTAGTCATATTGGACATAAGGATAAAAGAACAAGTCACATCGTCATCGTTGTGGCAACGAGATAATCTAATAAGGAGGGTTATATAATGGGTCAAAAGGTAAATCCTAACGGACTTAGACTTGGAATAAACAAAGACTGGGACTCAAAATGGTATGCGAATAAAAAAGACTATGCAAAGTTTTTAAACAACGATATCAAAATTCGTGAATACTTTGCTAAGAATCTTAAAGACGCAGCTGTTTCTAAAGTACAAGTAGAAAGAAATTCTAAGAGAACAGAGATTGTTGTTCATACGGCTAAACCTGGTGTTATCATTGGTCGTGGTGGCGAAGCAATCGAAAAGTTAAAGAAAGAAATTTCAAAAGAAATTGGCGAAGAAGTACAAATTTCTATCGTCGATATCAAAAAGCCAGATATCAATGCACAGATTGTAGCAAACTCTATTGCTAATCAGATTGAAAATCGTGCATCGTTCAGAATGGCACAAAAAAGAGCAATTAGAAATGCTATGAAGTCAGGCGCTAAAGGAATTAAAACTTTAGTATCAGGACGTCTTGGTGGCGCTGATATGGCTCGTAGCGAAGGATATACAGAAGGAACTATTCCTCTACATACACTTCGTGCCGATATCGATTATGCAACTAGCGAAGCAGATACAACATTCGGAAAAATCGGTGTTAAGGTATGGATCTACAAGGGTGAAATTCTTCCTTCAAAAAAGGCTAAAGGAGGTAATTAATCATGTTAATTCCATCTAGAACAAAGTATCGTCGTGTTCATAGATTACCTTACGAAGGTCATGCTAAGGGAAATACAACATTAGATAAAGGTGAATATGGATTAATGGCAAAAGAAGGTGCTTGGATTACTTCAAACCAAATCGAAGCAGCACGTATTGCAATGACACGTTATATGAAACGTGGTGGAAAAGTATGGATTAATATTTTCCCACATATGCCTTTAACGAAGAAACCAATCGGTACACGTCAAGGTAAAGGTAAAGGTAATGTAGAAGCATGGGTAGCTGTTGTTAAAACAGGAAAGATCATGTTCGAAATTGCTGGAGTAGACGAAGCAACTGCTCGTGAAGCACTTCGTTTAGCTTCTCATAAATTACCAATCAAAACAAAATTTGTAAAAAAAGAAGATGGTGGTGAGATAAATGAAGGTTAAAGAAATAAGAGAACTAACCACTGAAGAAATCGTTGCGAAGATCAAAGAAGCAAAAGAAGAATTATTTAATTTAAGATTACAACAAGCAACAGGAAATTTAGAAAAACCTTCAAGAATAAGAGATTTGAGACATTACGTAGCTCGTTTAAAAACAGTGTTACGTGAGCGTGAAGAATCGGAAAATAATTAAGGAGGGTTTACATGAGAGAATCAGTTAAGAAAGAATTAGTTGGTACAGTAGTAAGTGCTTGTAACAACAAGACAATTACTGTCAAAGTAGAAACATATAAAAAACATCCTAAGTATGGCAAAAGAGTAAAATATTCTAAAAAATATGCCGCTCATGATGAATCAAATAAAGCGAAAGTAGGAGATACCGTTAGAATCGTAGAATGTAAACCAATTTCTAAGACAAAACACTTCTATTTAGCAGAAATCGTAAAAGAAGCAGTTATTCTATAACTCTTAGGTGAAGGAGGAAATAATTTATGTTACAGCAAGAAAGCCGTTTAAAAGTAGCTGATAACTCTGGTGCGAAAGAACTATTAGTCATTCGTGTACTAGGGGGAAGCAAAGTAAAAACTGGTAATATCGGTGACATAGTTGTTGGTACAGTAAAAGATGCCACACCTAATGGAACTGTGAAAAAAGGAAAAGTTGTAAAAGCTGTTATCGTAAGAAGTAAACAAGGTGTCCGTCGTGATGATGGAAGTTACATTAAATTCGACGATAATGCTTGCGTAATCATTAAAGACGATAAGAGTCCAATCGGAACTCGTGTCTTTGGACCAGTAGCAAGAGAACTTCGTGACAAAGATTTTATGAAAATAGTATCTTTAGCTAAAGAAGTGCTATAAAGGAGGATATTATGAAACTTAAAGTTGGAGACAAAGTAAGAGTAATAGCCGGGTCTAGTAAAGGTGTCGAAGGAAAAATAACAAAGACTTTTAAAGATGAGAACAGAGTAATCGTCGAAGGAGCTCATATTGTTAAAAAACATAAAAAAGGAAACGGTCAAGAGACGGGTGGAATTCTTGAAGTAGAAGCACCAATCGATGCTTCCAATGTTATGTTGATCGATCCAAAAACAAAGAAGACCACTAGAATCGGTTATACGATCGATGAAAAAACAAATAAAAAATGTAGAATTTCTAAAAAATCAAACGAGAAGATTGATTAATTGGAAGGAGGGTAATATATGAACCGCCTAAAAGAAAAATATCTTAATGAAGTAGTTCCAAGTTTAATTGAAAAAAATGGCTATAAAACAATAATGGAAGTGCCAAAATTAGAAAAAGTAGTAATTAATATCGGTGTTGGGGATGCGACAAGCAATTCTAAATTAATCGATGCTGCTGTTAAAGATCTAGAGATGATTGCAGGACAAAAACCTGTCATTACTAAAGCAAAGAAATCAATAGCTGGTTTCAAAGTAAGAGAAGGACAATCAATTGGTTGTAAAGTAACATTACGTGGAGAAAACATGTATAACTTTATCGATAAATTGATTTCTATCGCTCTACCACGTGTTCGTGATTTCAGAGGAGTTTCTCCAAAAGCGTTCGATGGAAGAGGAAATTATACTTTAGGAATCAAAGAACAACTAATCTTCTCAGAGATCGATTATGATAATATCGCAAAAGTACGTGGTATGGATATCGTTTTCGTTACAACTGCGAAGACAAATGAAGAAGCGTATGATTTGTTAGATAAACTTGGAATTCCTTTTAGAAAGTAATAGGAGGATATTATGGCAAAGAAAAGTATGAAAGTAAAGGCTAATAGAAAACAAAAATTCAAAGTACGTGAATATACACGTTGCGAAAGATGTGGTAGACCTCATGCAGTAATGAGCAAATTTGGAATCTGCCGTATTTGTTTTAGAGAATTAGCAAACAAAGGACAAATACCAGGTGTGAAGAAATCAAGCTGGTAGGGAAGGAGGATTTAATTAATATGGCTGTAGTAACAGATACAATCGCAGATATGCTTACGAGAATTCGTAATGCTAATAGTATGCGTTATACGGAAGTTAAAGTGCCTGCTTCTAAACTAAAATTAGAACTTGCTAGAATTTTAAAAGAAGAGGGATTTATAAAGGACTATAAAGTATTAGATGAAAACGTACAAGGTACAATTCTTATCACATTAAAATATGGTCCAAACAAAGAACGAGTAATCACAGGATTAAAGAGAATCTCTAAACCTGGATTAAGAGTTTATGCAAAAGCAGAAGATGTACCAAAAGTGTTGAATGGGTTAGGAATTGCGATTATTTCTACATCACGTGGAATTATGACCGACAAAGAAGCTCGTAAACAAACACTAGGTGGAGAAGTACTAGCTTATATTTGGTAAAATCGAAGGAGGTGCGAGATAATGAGTCGTATTGGAAATAGAATAATTGTAGTACCTGAAGGTGTAACTGTAACAAATGAAGATAATCATATTCATGTTAAAGGACCTAAAGGAGAATTATCGCTTGCTTTAGGAAAAGGAATTACAGTAAATATCGAAGGAAATAATGTTTCTGTTTTAAGAGCAAACGATGAGAAGACGACAAAAGCAATGCATGGAACAATGAATGCTCATATTCATAACATGATCGAAGGTGTAATGCATGGCTTTAAAAAAGGCCTAGAAATCATTGGTGTAGGTTATCGTTTTAATGTAAAAGGATCTACATTAGTAATTAATGCTGGCTATTCTCATCCAGTTGAACTTGAAATACCAGCTGGTATTCAAGTAGAAGCAATATCGAATACAGAGATTACCGTAAGCGGAATCGACAAAGTATTAGTAGGTGAATTTGCAGCTAAAATCAGAAAAGTAAGAGAACCTGAACCATATAAAGGAAAAGGTATCCGTTACAAAGATGAACATGTTCGTCGTAAAGAAGGAAAGAAAGCTGCTTAATAATAAATAAGTAGAAGGGAGAAGTTACTTATGATCAAAAAAATTTCTCGCAATGAAATGCGTAAAGTAAGACATGAAAGAGTAAGAAACAAGATTGTTGGTACTAGTGAAATACCAAGACTATGTGTTTTCCGCTCAAATAAAAATATCTCTGCGCAAATCATCGATGATGAAAATGGTATTACTTTAGCGAGTGCTTCATCATTAAGTCTAAAATTAGAAAATGGTGGCAATAAGGAAGCTGCTACTAAAGTAGGAGAACAAATCGCCTTAGAAGCAAAAAAAGCCGGAATTACTAAAGTAGTATTCGATAGAGGTGGATACCTTTATCATGGACGTGTAGAAGCATTAGCTACCGCTGCACGTGAAAAAGGATTAGAATTCTAATAGGAGGGAAATTATGCAAAATAGAAATAATGACCCAAAACAAAAAGAGCTAGAGGAAATTGTTGTTGAAGTAAAGTCGGTTACTAAAGTAACTAAAGGTGGACGTAAAAGACGTTTCTCAGCTTGTGTAGTTGTTGGGGATAGAAAAGGTCGCGTTGGCTTAGGAGTTGGCAAGGCCAATGAAGTACCAGATGCGATCAAAAAAGCAATTCAAGCTGCTACTAAGAGTATCGTTAGAATTCCTTTAGTCGATGGCAGAACAATTCAGCATGAAGCACTTGGTGTTAATGGTGCTGCTAAAGTATTCCTAAAGCCTGCTGCAGCTGGTACAGGAGTAATCGCAGGTGGCGCAGTTCGTGCCGTTTTAGAACTTGCTGGTGTTCGTGATATCCTTTCTAAATCACTTGGAAGCCGTACCAAATTAAATATGGCAACCGCTACGATCAATGCCTTAAAATCTGTAAAATCTATAGAAGAAGTGGCAAAATTAAGAGGAAAAACAGAAGAGGAGATTATCGGATAATGAAGTTACATGAATTAGTAGCTAATGAAGGAGCTACACATAAGAAAAAAAGACTAGGTAGCGGTCGTGGTAGTGGTTTAGGAAAAACATCAGGAAAAGGACAAAAAGGACAAAAAGCCCGTAGTGGAGGCGGAAAAGGAGCTGTATTCGAAGGTGGACAATTACCATTATACAGACGTCTTCCAAAACGTGGATTTACAAATGCTAAATTCAAAGTAGAGTATGCAGTAATCAACTTAGATGATCTTAATCGCTTTGAAGATGGTACAGTAGTAACACCTGCTTTATTAAAAGAAGTAGGATTAATCAAAAATCAATTAGACGGAATTAAAGTGCTAGGAACTGGAGAATTAACGAAAAAGCTTACTATTCAAGCTAACAAATTTTCCGCTAGTGCATTAGTAAAAATCGAAAAGTCAGGAAGTAAAGCCGAGGTGATCTAATATGTTTCAAAATTTGAAACAGTTATTTGCACCGACGAATAAGGATTTACGAAAAAGAATCGGTTTTACGTTGGTTGCCTTAATGATCTTCGTGGTTGGAACTTCAATTCGAGTTCCAGGAACGCCAGAAATCACCAGTAATTTAGGATTTCTAGATTTAATTAATGTTATGGGTGGTGGATCCCTACGTAATTTCTCTATCTTTGCGTTAGGGGTAATGCCTTACATTTCAGCATCCATTATCATGCAATTATTACAATTAGATATTGTTCCTTACTTTAGTGAATTAAATAAACAAGGACCAGTCGGAAGACAAAAAATCAATCAAATTACCAGATATATGGGAATCATCTTCGCATTCATTGAAGGGTTTGCATTTTCATTCGCATTCTTTGATGCGCCAAGTGCGATAGATCACTTATATATCGCAACCATATTGACAGCAGGTACTGCCTTTACTCTTTGGCTAGGCGACCGAATTACGAAAAAGGGTATTGGAAATGGTATGAGCTTAATCATTATGGCTGGTATTATTAAAGAACTACCAACGATGTTTATTCAAGCATTTCAAGGATTAATTACGAACTCCGATTTGGCTTTAGCTTTAGGAATTGCTTTATTTGTACTTTTCATTATCGTTTACTTCGTGATTATTATCGGAGTGATTTGGGTACAAGAAGCAGATCGTAAAATCCCTATTCAATATGCCAATAAAACATCAAGTGGTTATGGAAATCCACAGAGTTACATGCCAATTAAAATCAACTCAGCTGGAGTTGTACCGGTTATTTTTGCCTCTAGCTTTCTAGCCATTCCTACAACAATTGCCCAATTTAGTGGTAATCAAGGATTTATCGATTTCTGTAATAATTACTTATCGTATTCAACCCCAGTAGGATTTTTCCTTTATATTTTCTTAATCTTCTTCTTTGGATACTTTTATACATTTATCCAAATTAAACCAGAAGAGTTATCGAAAAATCTACAACAAAATGGTGGTTATATTCCAGGAATTAGACCAGGTAAGGAAACTGAAAATTATGTCAGCAAAGTATTATCTAGATTAACAGTTGTTGGTTCACTATTCTTAGTGATTATCGCTGTTCTACCAATACTTTTCTCCGCTTTAGTAAATTTATCGGATAAAATATCTTTACCAGCTAGCGTAACAATTGGTGGTACTGGACTTCTAATCGTAGTTGGTGTTGCCTTAGAAACATATAAACAACTTGAAGGAAGTTTAGTAACTAGAAGTTACCGTAAGAGTTATAGGAGACAATAATCGATGAATATTATTTTATTGGCACCTCCCGCTGCCGGGAAGGGAACTCAAGCAAAATTATTGGAAAATAAATATCATTTAAATCATCTATCGACAGGGGATTTACTTCGTCAAGTAGCTTCTGAAGATAGTGAGTTAGGAAATAAAGTAAAAGAAACCTTATCGAGTGGAAATTTAGTTAGCGACGAAATTATCTTCGAATTAATAGATCATTACATGACTGAAACCACTAATCATCAATTCCTATTCGATGGGTTTCCAAGAAATATTCTTCAAGCACAAACACTCGATCATATTTTAAATGAAAAAGGCGATATGATCACAGCAGTGTTTCTGTTAGAAGTAACAGAAGAGTGTTTAAAACAGAGAATAACAGGCAGGAGACTATGTAAAAATTGCGGTGCAATTTACAATGTTACAGAACCCTCGTTAAAACCAAAAAATGAGTCTATTTGTGATAAATGTGGACATGAGTTATACCAAAGAGATGATGATAACGAGAAATCATTTGAAATACGGTATCGTGAATACAAAAAACAAACTGAGCCTTTGATTGAATACTATCAAAACCAGAATAAACTTTATTCAATCGATAGTATGGGATCAATTGAAGAAATCTTCCATCGAATTACATCTATCATAGAAAAAGAGATGATTAAATGATTACAATTAAAAGTAATAGAGAAATCGAATTGATGAAACAAGCTGGTAATATCGTTTATCAGACTCATCAATACCTAAAACCGTTCTTAAAAGAAGGAATCACAACAGAAGAAATCGATCATCTTGCGGAACAGTTTATCCGTAGCAAAGGCGCAACGCCTTCTTTTAAGGGCTATGACGGTTTTCCAGGAAGTGTCTGCACAAGTATTAACAATCAAGTAGTACATGGTATTCCTGGAAAGACAAAATTAAAAAATGGTGATATCATATCAATAGATATTGGTGCTTGCTATAAAGGATTTCATGGTGACTCCGCTTGGACCTATGCGATAGGAGAAGTAGATGAAGAAAAAAAATATCTGATGGAACACACCGAAAAAGCATTGTTTGAAGGCCTAAAACAAGTAAAACCTGGTAATAGAATTGGTGACATCGGTTATGCAATCGAACAATACGCTTTAAAACACCATCTTGGTGTAGTAAAAGAACTAGTTGGTCACGGTGTAGGAACAGATGTTCACGAAGATCCAGAAGTTCCTAACTATGGTAAAGCAGGAACTGGACCATTACTAAAAAAAGGTATGGTTATTGCTGTTGAACCAATGTTAAATTTAGGAACAGCAGATATTTATATGCTCGATGATGATTGGACAATCGAAACTGCTGATGGAAAGCCTTCAGCACACTATGAACATACTGTAGCGGTAACCGAAGATGGATATCAAATTTTGACGGGAGAGTGAGAATCGAATGGCTAAAGATGATATTATAGAAGTAGAAGGAAAAGTTCTAGAAATCATACCAGGTGGCAAGTTTAAAGTTCAAATAGAAAATGGTTACATTGTAGAAGCCCATGTTTCTGGTAAAATCCGAATGAATTACATTCGCATTTTACCAGGTGACACCGTAGTAGTCGAATTATCGCCTTACGACCCAAAACATGGACGGATAACCTATAGAAAGTAGGAGGGATTATAATGAAAGTAAAAGCATCTGTAAAACCAATGTGTGCAAAGTGCAGAGTAATCAGAAGAAAAGGTAAAGTCATGATTATCTGTGAAAATCCAAAGCACAAACAAAAACAAGGATAATAATTAGGAGGTGTATGTATGGCACGTATTAAAGGAATCGATCTACCTAACGAGAAACATGTATCAATCGCATTGACAAGTATCTACGGAATCGGAAGAAAATTAGCTCTTACAATTTGCAAAGACGCTAAAGTAGAGCCTAGCAAAAAAGCAAAAGACTTGGATAATGATGAATTAATACGCTTACGTGAAGAAGTAAACAAATATACAACAGAAGGTGATCTTCGTCGTGAAGTTAATATGAACATCAAAACGAAGATGGAGATTAATTCTTACCAAGGTAGAATGCATAAAAGAGGTCTACCAGTAAGAGGACAAAGAACCAATAGAAATGCACGTACTCGTAAAGGAAAACCAAAGACAATTGCAAATAAAAAGAAATAAAATAGTTAGAAATGGAGGTCAGACTTATGGCATATAAAACAAGAAAAAGAAAAGTCAAAAAGAATGTACCTGAAGGAGTAGCTCATATTCATTCCACATTCAATAATACAATTGTAACTATTACCGATAAAGATGGTAATGCAATTAGTTGGGCTAGTAGTGGTGCTATCGGCTTCAAAGGTAGCAAAAAATCTACACCATTCGCAGCAGGTATGGCAGCAGAAGCTGCAGGGAAAGCTGCTTACGATCTTGGAATGCGTAAAGTAGAGATATTCGTAAAGGGTATGGGTCCTGGACGTGAAACAGCTATTCGTTCATTACAGACAGCAGGATTAGAAGTTACTTCAATTTCTGATGTAACACCAATTCCACACAATGGATGTCGTCCACCAAAACGCCCACGTGGGTAATGAAAAAGGAGGAAAGTTTCATGTTACAATTTGAAAAACCAGTATACAAAATTACCGATTATGTAGAGAGTAATTTTTATGGAAAATTTGAACTAGAACCACTAGAGAGAGGATTTGGAACTACGCTTGGTAATGCTCTACGTAGAGTAATGTTATCTTCACTACCCGGTAGTGCGATTACAAGTGTAAAAATCGAAGGCGTTTCTCATGAGTTTCAAACGATTGATGGCGTAATTGAAGATGTTTCTTTAATCGTATTGAATCTAAAAGATATCGTCATTAAAAATCATACCAAAGAAAATAAAATTCTTCACTTAAATGTGAATAAAGAAGGTCCAGTTACGGCTGGAGATATTGAAAAAGATGCTGATATCGAAATTCTAAATCCTGACAAAGTAATTGCTAATATTGCTAAGGGTGGCAGTTTAGTAATGGAAATGACAGTGGGAAATGGTAGAGGATATGTAAAAAGTGATGATAATAAAAAGCTTTTAACTGACAAAAAAGTTGGTACTATCGCTATCGATTCATTGTATTCTCCAATTGAAAGAGTATCATACGAAGTACAACCTGCTAGAGTAGGGCAAGATGAGAGTTATGATAAATTAGTTCTAGAAGTGTGGACAAATGGTTCTATGAAGCCAGAAGAAGCAATTGCTTTAGCTTCTCGTATCTTAATCGAACATTTCCAACTATTAACAGATTTAAGTAATATTGCTGACGTAACAGGTTTAATGATCGAGAAAACAGAAGATCCTAAAGTAAAAGCGTTAGAAACAACAATCGAAGATTTAGACTTCTCAGTTCGTGCTTATAATTGTTTAAAACGAGCTGGTATTCATACGCTTCAAGATTTAGTCAATAAATCAGAAGCTGACATGATGAAAATTCGTAATTTAGGAAAGAAATCCCTAAAAGAAGTATTAGATAAAGTAAGAGATTTAGGATTAATACTTCGCGATAATGACTAATTAGTAAGGAGGATAGATTATGGCATACCGAAAATTAGGCCGTGATAACAAACATAGAAGAAGCTTATTAGCTAATCAAACAAAAGATGTTATCATGAATGAGAGAATCACAACGACAGAGACTAGAGCAAAAGAAGTACGTAAATTCGTAGATAAAATGATCTCTTATGGAAAAGATGGTAGCTTAGTAGCTAGAAGAAAAGCTTTAGCATTTCTTCATAACGATACTGAAGCAGTCAAGAAGGTATTCGACGAATTAGCCCCTCGTTATCAAGAAAGAAATGGTGGGTATACAAGAATCGTTAAATTGACTGAAAGAAGAGGCGACGACGCCTTAATGGTAATTTTAGAATTAGTAAAATAGTAAGTTCTTTAAGTGGTTCTTTGTCAAATAGTGTTGGTAGACATTATTGATACAAGTAACTGTGTATGGAAGGATGATGAAAATCATCCTTTTATAATACCTTTAATTAAGAATATACGAGCAATGAAATGATCAAATTTTCTA
>DVKF01000026.1 GCA_018716115.1 Candidatus Alloscybalousia intestinigallinarum | reverse complement strand
TTCGCTACCTGTAAATCATTTTCCCGTAAAATACAATCGCTAAAACCAACAATCGCATTTAATGGTGTCCTTATCTCATGAGACATACTAGATAAAAACTCCGACTTAGCAAGATTCGCTCTTTCCGCATGCATTTTCGCTACATTTAATTCCTCAATCATTTTAAGATCTGGGTTTTCGATAGTAAAATACATAAGATAACATAAGATAGCCAAAATTACATCATAGATAATAATTCCTGCGAAAAATAAACTTACGAAATATAAAATACCTGCTAAGAATAACAATAAAAAAATAGATAAGTACCTTACATCTTTCTTTTTTATATTTAAAAGAGATAAAAATAAAGAAAGAACAATAAATAAAGCGACAAAAATATAACCGATTTCAATAGTAGAACCTTTAACATTAGTTACTGAACCAACTTCAATTAACTCAATATTGGTAAATAACATTACTCCAAAAAACACAAGAGTAAATATTCCTAAAATTCGATAAAGCTTGTTAATATTACTTCGAATACCAGAATACGTAATCGTCAATATATAACAGAATAAACAGGCAAAAATAACAACAAAGATTGTAGACATAATTTTATTTAAAAAATTAAATAGATCATAATAATTCGCTACAATATCAGAAAAATCAGTACAAGCACATAAAAAATGAATAAAAGTATCGATAATTGTATTGATTAAAGAACAACTTAAAATAATACTAAAAAAGCGATTTTCTACTAATCCTACTTTCTTTTTAGAAAAATAAACGACACATAGCATTAATACAAAAATAAATGATATTAATGGCAATTCAAATTCTAACGACATATATGACACCTCTACTATACAAAAATTATAGCATAAAAAAAAGAAAATTGGTTTATTTATTCCAATTTTTCTTCATGTACACTTTAAAATCGTATTTCTTTTCTTCCGGATCAGTTAATATTAACGGTTTCCTTTTTTCTTCAGGTATATATTGTGTTAATTCTTCATCCCAAATATCACGAGTCCACTTAAGTTTTTTATAAACTTGTCTACGTTCCTCCATATAATCCAATCGTGGATCAGAACCTAATTCTGAACGTTTTACCCTTGGTGCATGTTCTTCCATAATAGGATAAACTAATGAAGCCAATTGATCACGTAACACTGTTCTTGCTTCTTTTTTATCATAAATCGATAAATCTATTGGCTTTCCAAAACGAATATAAATATCGTTAGAGTTTAAACTATTAAAGGAAGCAAGTGGTACAACTTGAGCACCTGTCTTTTGAGATAATATCCATGGGCTAGAAAAAGGTTCTAAACAAAGTAAATTTTCACTGTTATTATAACCACCTTCAGCAAAAATAAGTACGCTACTACCTTGATTAATTACCTTTTCCATTTTGGAAACAGCGTCGTGTCTATTTTGCTTATCAGTACGATCTACATAGATCATACCATTTAACCAAGCAGCATACATTTGTGGATTATGTTCTATTTGATCCGTAGTTCCCATCAATATATAAGCATTCCTGTCAAGCGAAGCTATCGACGCAATGATGTCTTCATCAAAAGAATGGGTGCTTACAAAAATATAAGGCTTGTCCTTCTCTAAAGCTGGATACTCCCCCTCAAAATGAATATCACGTTTTACCGCCAAACGTAAAACCTGCTTAAAAGCAGGAAAAATCATTCTCCTAAGTTTAATACCTACATTACTAGTAAAATTATCAATATTTGCGATTTCTAATCTTTTTAAACCAATATTACGATACATAAAATCCCCTTCTACTTCATTACAATATCTCTAAATTTACATTACTCGCTAATTATACTACAAATTAGCAAAAAAAGAAAATTTTTATTCTCTATATTGTACAAAATACCATTTATGAATAAAAAAATTTAATTGAAATTTTTCTATCAACTAATTATATTTCTTTATTATCTGCTTTACACCAGACATCACATAAGCATTATCATTTGTGAGTTTTACATTTTCAGCAATAGGTAAAAATACTTCTGATTCGCTGTGTTCATTAGGAGCTTTATACATTGCCTTATTTTCTACTTCATAATCATAATAATCAACTTGAGCAATTAAACTATCGATATAATCTTTCCAATATTCATGTAAATTTGGGTTTTCTTTTACTAAATCTTTTCTAGAATAATGAGAATACTTGTCCATCAATTCAAATTTTAAAGTTGCCATTTTATCTCTTAATACTTGTAAACCTTCTTTTTCTGAATACTTGGAAATATCAAAAGCTTCCCCTAGACTTCCATAACAAGTATCTTTTTCGACATGCGTTGCGACTGGAGCAACCCAAGCACCGGTACTTTTGGCTACTTTATAAATTCCAGAGTATAGTTTTAAAATTAAAAGACACTCTTCTTTGTTCCAAACTCCTTCCGGAAAGATAGTTAAATTTGACCCTAACTCAATTGCTCTTTTCATCTTTTCAATCGAAGCATGACGACTTACAGGGTCTTCTCTATCTACAATAATAGAACCATTTATCCAAGAGGCAATACCATCAATTGTATGATAAAATTGAGGCAAGCTTCCAAACAAAACATATGCATGGTCATTGATTACTGATAAAGTATATAAAAAATCGTCTTTAAAGCCATGAGTAGGTGCATATATAATAGGCACATTCTTAGTCATTTTAGCTCTTTTTTCAAGTTTAAAACGATAATGACCAGTTGGTCTAGCTCCTATGCGAAGAAGTGGATTAACAATTTTTCTCACTCTAATTCCATTTTTACTAATAACTTTATCAGGATCATCGCTTTTTAAATATTCTAAAAACTGATTATACATAATTCTCACCATTTTTTATATCCAACTTACTTATTTTATCACACCATTATACTTATTATTTTTTAAGTTGTTTTTTATTATCTAACCGCTCAAGTCCTATTAAAAATTCTTTAGAATTTAATATTACTTCTGGTTTATCATTCCTGCCAATCACAAATTGAAATTCAATTTCAGAATCCAATTCAGAATACTCCTCTTGACGCCTCTTAATAATTTGCTCCCAACTACTAGAATCAACTTTGCTTCTTTCTCCAACAGGAAATTGGTTCCAAATATCGAATTTTAATGTTGCCAAAGTATCCTCTAATCGATTATTAACAGCAATCTTATCTTCATCTGCTTCAACAATAAAAGGTTCTCCGAACTTAGCATAACAAACATTATCTGTATATTCATAAAATTCTAAAGCTAGAGGAATAACAGGACAATGCGCCTTTTTAGCAATATCAACCCAGCCTCTACGTAAAGGATTGATTGGCGTACTAGGTTTAGTACACCAAGTTTGCTCGGAATAAATAACATAATTCATTCCGTTATTTATGGTCCGCACAATATTGTCTGCTACTTTTTGCTGCTTTGTTGAATCACTACGATCAACAAAATGCCTACCATTTAACTGAAAAAAGGCACGATCAAGAAACTTTAGCTTTTGTTTCCCAACTAAAACATAAAAATGATCCTGAATTACCTCACATGCAATCGGTGCATCATGACAAGTAGAATGTGTAACAATGTATAAAGCTGGACCATCAACTTTAGGTTTATCATTTAATACTACAAGATCAAAATTTCTTCTTCCAGGCATTTGTTTAAGAATAATTGGATGTAATGGACGTCTTACTAAAATTCCAACTTTATTGATTAAATTTTTACTTTGAATAATCAAGTTATTTACTATTTGATTTTCCATTATTTTCCCCCTCGCTTAATAGACACATTTTAACATTTGTTGTTCATAGTGTCAAAAATAAAAGCTTATTATTGTACTGACTTAGCGATCTCTCTTCTTTAAAATCTTTCAAATCATATGACCAAGTTTGTTTATTTGTCTCTTAAAAACCAAGCCTTAGACAAAGAAAAAAGCCACTAGGACTACTAGGGCTTTGGAATATTTGGATAGTCAATATAATTGCCATTTCCATCAAACATAGTTAACATATAGTAAGTCGTACCACAATCATCCATATCATAATCACAAATAAAACCGTAATATCCATATCTATCTTGGTACTGTTCTCCTATTTGCTGACACATTTCCATACTGTCGAAATCTGCCCGAAAAACTGTATAAAATTTCTTTGGTATACAAGAGGGCTCCGGAACGACTTCTTGGGGTTGTTCACTTTGTACAGGAGGTGTTGATGGAGTAGCAATGCTATTACTGTTATGATTAATGTTACTATTACTACTATTATTGTTATTACTAGTATCATTAGAATCATTAGACGAATTATCGGAAGAAGTATTATTATTTGGCGAAGGAGAAACATTATCCTGTTGTTGCTCTTCTATTATCTCAGTTGATGTATCTTCTTCATCAGTTACTTTTATATCACTTTCTACTTCTTCTTTATTTTCATCCATTTCTAAAATATCTGGTTCTAATTTTTCGTGCGTTTTTTTCTCTCTTGTATTTAAGAAAATTAGACTTATACTAGCAATGACAACTAATATAATTATACTAACTACGACAAAAGGCATTTTCTTAACTTTCTTCATAGAGTGCTTCCCTTCTTAATTAACATTATTATATAATATTTTACCTAGAAAGCAATCTCTAATTTATAACTAGAAAAATCAAGTTCTTCTACTATTTTATAACTCCTCTAATTTTTCATTAACCAACTGTTTATATTCTTCGACACCAGGTTGATCAAAAGGATCAACGTCGAGTAAATACCCGCCGATAGCCGCAGTCATTTCTAGAAAATAAATCAATTGACCTAAATAATAAGGAGTTAATTCTTCTAATTCAAGAATAATACTTGGAGTATCCCCATTAAGATGGGCTTTAGCCACTTGTTCTACCACTAGATTATTTAACTCATGCATATCGACTTTATACTTATCTAAAAACAAGTCATCACTTTTCTTAATCCGAATTACTGTTTCAAATACGTTCCTTGTTCCTTCTTGAAGATACTGACCAACAGAGTGTAGATTCGTCGTATTTGGATTCACGACCGGTAAAATTCCTTTGTGATTTTTGCCCTGTGTTTCGGCAAATAATTGCTGATACCACATCGCAAGTGAAGTAAGTTTTTCTTCATAGAAAGTAACCATCTCAATATTTTTACCGACATATTCTAAATGATCACGAATCGTAGCCAACATACTTGCTTCTTTAAAACAATCGCGCATACTACTAGCGCCCTTTAACAATTGATCAATATCAATCCCACTAATCGCTATCGGTAATAAGCCAACTGCTGTTAACACAGAGTACCTACCACCGATATTTTTGGGAACTTCAAAAGAAACATATCCTTCTTCTTGTGCTTCTCTTCGTAATACTCCACTATCTTTATCCGTAATCACAAAAATACGTTCAGAATAAGAAGAATATTTTGCTTTTAAATAGTTTTTCAACACATCAAAACTAACTGCAGGCTCTAGTGTACCACCAGACTTAGAAATCACTAATAAACAGACTTCTTTGTCTTCTATATAGCGAAGTAATTCTTTTAAATAAGAAGAAGACAATTGATAACCCGCAAATAGAATTTCCATTTCTTCATCTTGATTAAAATAAGGAGATAAACTTTCTATCACTGCTTTACTCCCTAAGTAAGAACCACCAATACCAATCACAATCGTTACCTTGTACTTTTCCCTAATTAGTTTGGCAACTTTTTTAATTCGTTCTTTTTCTTGCTTAGAAACACAAGTATCCATATCAATCCAATCAAGCATAGAAGCTTTTTCTTCTATGCTTTTTTGAATTTTTTCAAGTTTTTCTTGTTCACTACTAGTAATATAACTATAACCTCTTACATAAGTAGTATTTAGTTTCATCTATCCACCCCTATTTCTACTTGGTGAGTTTTTCCGTCGTTCACCAAGAGAATTTTCTCTTGTTTTTGATTATCTACTTTTAAACTAGGTTTATTCTCCTTTGTAATGGTGATTTGATAAACGCTATCTAAATGGTGATAATTTATTTTTATTTTATCCCATTTTGATGGCATATGTGGCGTAATCATCAATTCATTACCATGAAGAGTAAATCCACAAATATATTCTAATCCAACGCGATAAAACCAACCACTTGATCCAGTATACCATGTCCAACCACCACGACCTTTATGATCAGGATTAGAATAAATATCGGCCGCAATGACATACGGTTCTACCATATAAGTTTCTACTTCTTTATCGGTTTTAGAATGATGAATAGGATTTACCATCTGATAGATTTCATAAGCTTCATCAAATTTTTTCTCTTTGAGTAATGCGAGAATATACCAAGCAACTGAATGAGTATATTGGCCACCATTTTCCCGAACACCAACTGGATAATCCATAATATAGCCTGGATAATTTTTTGAGTTCTTGAAAGCTGGAGTAAGTAATTTTACAATACCTGTTCTCTTATCGACTAATTGGTGGTCAACGGCTTGTAAAACACTTTGTTTTCGTGATTCTGGAATTACTTCCGAAAGGATAGAAAAACTCTGAGAAATTAAATCGATCTTACATTCTTCGCTTGTTTTAGAACCAACAGCTTCTCCATTATCAAAGAACGCTCTTAAATAATATTCTCCATCCCAAGCCTCTTGATTCAAGTGTTCTTTTAGTCTTTCTCTTGCTTCTTGATAAAGTTTAATATCAAGATTTGGATTATAAATTCTAGTAATTTGAATAAATCGTTCCAGTAAATCATAGAAGAAGAAGCCTAACCAAACGCTCTCCCCTAATCCTTGAATACCAATTTTATTCATACCATCGTTCCAATCGCCACCGCCCATCTTTGGTAATCCATGCCTACCTAAATCATTAAGCGTTCTCTCGATTGCCAAACGACAGTGTTCGTATAAAGTCTCAGCATGATCAGAATAAGTAAAGCTTACACCTTTTTCTTCTTCATAATCCGCTAGAATATCCCCAACAACAAATGGGACTTTTTCAAATAAAATTTCGCTATCTAACGTATATCGTAAATACTCACTAGTTGCATAGACTAGCCATAAGTAATCATCTTTAAAGCGAGTTCTTAAGCCAAAATTCTTTGGCTCTAACCACCAGTGGAGAACATCTCCTTCTGCGAATTGATGTTTTGCATTATTTAAAATTTGATTGCGCGTAACTTCAGGATATACCGGACAAACATTAATCGAATCCTGTAATTGATCACGATATCCGAATGCACCACTTACTTGATAAAAACCAGCTCGAGCCATCACACGAGATGCTAAAGTCTGATATAAATACCAACCATTAACCATATAATTAAAGCTTTTATCTGGTGTTTCTACTTGGACTTTACTTAATCTTTCTTGCCAGTAGACTTTTACTTTATCAAGTTCTTGATCAAAATAAGAAACGTCTTTAAATTCGTTCATCACGCGACCAATTTCTTCTTTGGTTGAACAACATCCCAATAAGAAACCGACAGTTTTGGTCTCATTCTTTTTCAAGGATAATTTAATATCGATTGACTTAACGAGGATTTGATTCGTATTCATATGATGAATCTTCTCAGTACTTGTTAAAAATACCTGTTGGTTACGATACTCTTTCTGATAAACGTTACGGATGGCTAAATAGTTTTCTTTTTCATGTTCATCTACCAAAAGATATCTACTTGTTTTTTCTTCGAGATTACCTAATACTGGGTTCATCCAGAAAGTAAGTAAAACTTCATCACTCTCTCCTTTATTCGTAATCGTAAATCGATAAAGTTTAACATTTTCTTTTAAAGCGACAAACTCAGTTAACTCTTCCTTGAAGCTTTCCGTTTCACTCAAGAACGTCGTATATCCAAATCCGTGTTTAGCAATTACCGGAACAAAACTTTCATGATTAATTCTAACTCCCTCTGATTGATCAAAAGAAACAATATCGTTTGTCCAAGAAGTAAGTTTAAAATCTTGACTGTTATAGGCATAAGTAAATCCTGCTGCGTTGTTGGTAACTAAAGAACCAAAATGAGAATTAGCCAAAACATTTATCCAAGGAGTTGGGGTGTTCGGATTTAAGATTACATACTCTTTACCATCCTGAGCAAACCCTCCATAGCCATTAAAGTAAGTAAGTTCTTTTTCATCAAAAGGAATCTTAATTGTATCCTGCTTCTTAATCATCTTATAATTACTAGCACTATTTTGACTCTGCAATTCATCGATATAAGCTTTTAAAGAAGAAGTTTCTCTACTGTCTAAACGAAGACGTGCTACGGTATTAAGTAGAATTTCTTCATCTGGGGTAAGATTTCCTTGTTCAATATAATAAATATTGCCTGGTCTTCCGCCAAAAGAATTGGTCTTTTGAATCTGATAAATAACAAAATCAATCTCTTTCTTCAAGCTCTTATCATAAGGATTTTCTTCCGCATTAATTAAAATAACATCAACATAAATTCCTTTATTCTTAAAGTATTCGTATGCCTTTAATACTTGTTTGGCTAAACTTAGAGAATTGATATCATGAATCGTTAAAGTGATCATTGGTCTATCCCCAGAAATACCAAACTTCCATAAATTTTCTTGAGAAAGTTGATTCTTTTTAAGGAATTCTTTTCTCTCATCGTTAATATTAATCCGACTTGTCTGATACAAATAATTAAGCATTGCGTTATAAAGACGCATATCTTCACCATTAATATTTAGTTTCTTCATACTGTTGACATTCGTAATCGTCGCCACTTCAAAGGCTTCTTCAATCTTTAATGGTTCCTCATAATGTTTAACTGCCTCTATTACTTGTTTTCGACTAGTTCCAAAACAGTTTAGAATATATACTTCTATCGATTCATCTGGTTCGATCACTACACGATTCCTCATGCTCATTACTGGATCAATTGGAGTTCCAGTTTTATTAGAGAGCTTTTTGAAAATCGCAACTGGATCTTTAGCCGTATGATTTCTACCGATAAAGAGATTTCTTCTTGTTTCATAACTATATTCTTCGATTCGTTCAGGAACATATAAACGATGAAGCAAATAATAATGATTATCACTATTACGTACGGTTTTCTTCATAATTAATGATTCCGTATCTTCATCAAATTCACTATCTAAAAACAAACTATTGAACGTTCGATGGGTAACATCACTAGCATTTTCGATAATAGTTGGTTCTAAATAAGTAGTTAGCTCAATCGTCCGAATATCTTTCGCATTGTTCTTAATCGTGACTTTACGAATTTCTGCCTGATGGATCGTACTGACTACGATTTCTGTCGTCGTCGCGATATCATCTTCGACTAGAACATACTTCAATCGGTCTGATGCGAAAACCACTTCGTATTTCTCAGGCTTTTTATTGATAGGTGCGAAAGTGCTCGACCAATATTTTCCTGTCTTCACATCTTTTAAATACAAGAAAGTTCCGTAATCCTGTTCCGTTACTTTACGATAACGGTTTAATTGAAGTTCTTTATAACGACTGAAACCATCGCCTCGATCATTCATCAAAACCGTATATTTTCCATTAGAAATAACGGATACTTCTGGTAATGCCGATGGATAAGTAAAGTAGCGCATATCGTTTTCAACCACTTCTTTTTGATAGTTGAATCGTTTATACTTCGCAATCTTCCAATCAATAACTGGATTAAGTTGAATCTTTTCCTTCGTTAGAATCTCAAATGCTTGATTATTCGTATCATTCATAAATAAATCTTGAATAACCCCATCCGTCAAATAATTGGTAAGAGAGGCTAGAATCATACCCTGATGATGAGAAAAATAAGCATAGACTGGACGATTTGTTTGAGTATCAAATGATTCATATAAACCATAATTAGACTCTAACTTAAGCTTTTTTAAGCGTTGATAATTATGATAAACTTCTTTTGGTTTTTCCGTAACGACTAACATAGAACTATAAGGAGAAATGACAATTCGATCATCCGTTACTTCTTGTAATTTTAAGTAAGGAATAGAGAATGTTTTATATTTATAATTGATTCCATTATCTAATTCATCATAGGCACATTCTGAAATACCCCATGGAAAATTCGGTTTTCTCTCTTTCATGTAAGCACGTTGACAAACATAAGCAAAATCATAGCTCTCATCCAACAACGTATTTGGATAAGATTTCATAAAGATTAATGGCATATAATATTCAAACAAAGATCCTGCCCAAGAAGCCAATCCTTTATGGAGTTTAAACTTGGTTAATGTCTTATCTAAACAGAACCAATGTTTACTAGGGACATCTCCCTTCGCAATCGCTACATAACTAAGTAATCTACTCTCACTCGCAAAACGATTGTATTTGTAAACAGAAAGTTCATTTTCTAAATCGTTATAACCGACACTAAACACTTCATCTTCTGTATATAACTTAGAAAAGTCCGTATCATCAATCATCTTCTTTACGCTTTTCGCTAAATTATCTTCTTTTAATTTCAATAAAAACTCTTTGACAACAATTAAAGAAGCTACAAAGTTTCCACTATCAACACTAGAAATAAAATGAGGAAATAATACTTTTAAATTCTCGATATTATACCAATTATATAAATGCCCATGCCACTTATCTAAGCGTTCGACCGTATCTAAGATATGTTCTAAATAAAATAAAGCTTTTTCCCGACGAATAAAACCTAACTCATAAGCAGATACTACTGAAGTTAGTGAATAACCAATATCCGTAGGAGACGTTTTGTTATCGGCTTTAATATCTCTATTTTCTTGATAGTTATCTGGAATAAGATAATGGTTTTCTTCCGTTAAATTTTCTTCAAAGAACTTCCAAGTATGATAAGCAAGTTCTCTAAACTCAGCCTTTTCGCTTTGACCAAGTTGAAATCGACTCCGTCTAGATTCTTTACTGATATAGTAAGTAATATAAGGCGCTAAAGCGAAGGCTAAACTAATACACATTGCGGATACTAAATTTTGATTTTGAAACAGATAAGTAAAAACAATCAAAATCGCAATAATCACATAGTTAGGTCTAAAGTTTTCGATATAATTTGTAAGGGTATTTTTTACTGATTTTTCTGCTTCTTCAGCCGTTAACCAATTTAATAGTTTCTTTTTACTGATCAACATTCGGTAAAGAGATTTAACAGTCGCATTAAAATATAAATTTGCTTTATAAGGAATCGTCGTAAAAGAAATCACGGTTCTGATAATAACAGCTTCGCCACTTTTAATGATATTAGTATAAGGCTTTACTTTTACTTTACGATTAAACTGATGTCTTAACTTTTCTACTAAATAGAAAATGACTGGTAACGCGATAATCAATAGGATATATAATCCCCACCAAGTAAGACTAATATGACTATTAAAATAAGCAATTAATAAAATTAGCAGTAAGAAGAACTCAATAAAACTACGACGAATATTATCAAAAATCTTCCATTTTTCGATCAAAGTCATCGGATTATGATACTTATTTCCTCTTTCGTCTCTTACTTTAGAAAATAACCACGGTGTAACTTGTACGTCTCCTCTCATCCAGCGATGATGTCTAGTCATATCCGTCAAATAGCGACTGCAGAAATCATCAAACAATTCGATATTGGACGTATAACCGCTGTGAAGAAGGTTACTTTCTACCAAATCGTGGCTTAAAATTAATTGCTCTGGAAAACGATGATCAAGTACTTCATCGTAAGTTTTTAAATCATAAATTCCCTTTCCCATGAAACTACCTTCGTGGAAAACATCTTGATAAAAATTAGATACGAGGGTGTTATAAACATCGAATCCTCCTAAACCCGCAAATAATTCGGCGTACAATGACTTATTAGAAGATTCGACATCGACACTTAACTTAGGTTGAATAATTCCATAACCACGAATAACTTTATTGCGTTCTTTATTCAAAACGGGACGATTTAGTGGATGATTCATCGTACCAACCAAATCAGTTACACTATTAACCACCAATTTCGTATCCGCATCTAAAGTAATTACGAATTTAATTTTTTCTTTTAGTCCTGAAACTGTTTCTACTCGAAAATACTTTTCTTTATCTTGTTTAGAAAATTTATGAAGCAAAAGATAATTGAAATGAATTAAAGCTCCTCTTTTTCTCTCCCAACCAAGATAAGAATCTTCACTTTCATGCCATACACGATTACGATAAGCAAAATAGAAAATATTCGCATGATATTTTTGATTTAACTCCGTAGCCTTCTGCACCCCATAACTCGCTACTTCATCATCTAATTTAACAACTGGTTGCTTCTGTTCACTACAATCTCCTAATAGTGTAAAATACAAATGTTTAGTCTTATTAGCCAAATAACACGATTCTAAATTTCGATACATTTCATCGATTTTTTTCGTATCTTTTAAAATCGTAGGAATAACTACCATAACAGGAGTTTCTTCTTTTAATCCTTTAGAATAATCCATTTTCGGAAGGGCTTTTGGCCTAAATATTCGAATCAAAAATTGATTAATAATTTGAATTACTAATTCTGAAGTAGGAATCCATATAATCAAAAGACCAAGTAACCAATATGGAGTTAAAAGTCTTCCCAAAAAGTAAGAAATAAGTGTCGTAAAAACAACTACTACCGTAACATAACTAACTTCTCTAACTTTAATATTCGGTTCTTTAAATAAATAAAAGCCAATATGGTTTTTTTCTTTTTCTCCCTTAGCAACTAATCTTCTCGCATAAGTTAATTCTGTTACCTTTTTCTTTTTTGCTAATTTAATCAATTGGTTTCGATAACTGGCTTTGGTATCAGAATCCATCGCTTTATAAATTTTGTCAGTATTTAATTCTTTTTCTGTCTCACTAATTTCTTCATATAACGTCTCAAGTTTCAAATTCTCGTTCAATTTCAAAATATGAAATAAATTACTAATAATCAAATTATTATTAATTCGATCTTGATAAACACCATTCAATACTTTCTTTAAATTTGTATTATTCTTTTCTAAATTTTCATTCAATTCATAAAAAAGAGTACTTGCTTCCCGATTTAAACGATGAAGATTTTCATTTAAATATTCTAAATAAATGGGATATTCGATAATATCTTCTTGAATCGTAATATACTGATGAATATTCGCATTTTTGTTTTTCTGTAATTTCTTTTCTAAATAAGCAATATCTTTCTCCGCACGTTTCTTTTCTTCTAAAGTACGGCGTTCAAAATCACATAAAATGCGAACTTGATGAATAACAATCATCGATAGAATTGGTCGAATCAACATTAATTCACGATAAGTAAAAAAGATTTTATTATTTTTTTGATATTGAAGAAAGCAACGAATTAAATTACGTTTAGACATTTTAAAATGACTACCCTCTAAATAAGTACTTAAGCACTTCCAAATCGTATCCCCACTCTCTTTGGAAGACAACATAAGCTTTTCATCCCCGTAATATTCTAAAACCATGTTTTCATGTTCTAATATCGAAGCGTAATTGTCAAGTATCCATTCATTAAAAGCCCCAATTACTTGGTGATCTTTGGTTAATTTCACTAAATAGCGATAATACTTTTCAATTACCCGTAAATCTTGCTTAAATTGTTTTAACTTTTTATACATCTAAATCACCCTTACTCTATTTATATTATAGCATGAACTTACCCTTTACTTAAGTATAAAATTATTTTTCTATAAAAATTCACAAACAGTTACCAAGCGTTCAAAAAAAATAAGAGTCTCGAGTACAAACTCTTATTATCTATTATATACTAGCCATCATCATCTCAAAGGCAATTGTATCACTACTCTTCCCGCTTTTCATTTCTAAATCAATGGTGTGTAGTTTAGATAAATACGAAAGAAGAAGAGTTTCTGGATAGCGAAAAGAAGCTTCACGAGCAAGTTTTACCGGATAAGGATGAACCCCCAAAATGCGAGCGATTTCTTGATCACTTTTTCCGGTTTTTAAAAGAACTTTTACTTGATAAAGCAGACGAATCTTATTAGCCAGTTTACTCAAAATACTAGCCACTTGTTCGCCATGAAGAAGTAAATCTTGATAAATTTCAAACGCTTCTTTCTTTTTGCCTAGCAACAAGTCATCAATAAAAGTAAAAATATTATCATCGATATTCTTCATTACGACAGTTTTAATATCGGAAATCGTTATTTTTTTCGTATCTGAACAATATAGTTTTAATTTCTCCCACTCCATAATAATTTTAGTACTATCCAAACCACAATATTCGACTAAAAAAGCGAGAGTTTCTTTATCCACGGTATAACCATCTAGATGATGACGGATATAATCTTGAGGCGAAATTTCTCCCTCTAAAAGAGTTGCATGATCTAAACAAAGAGAAACTATTTTTTTCCGCTTATCTAAGCTATCAGTTACTAAAACCAAACGATTATCGGGATTAGGATGAGTAACGTACTTTTCTAAACGTTCTAAATTGTGTTCGATCATGCCTCGCTTTTTTTCAGCAGTTAAAAAGAACGCTTGTTCACCAACCACGATTTTTTCTGGTTCAAAGAAATTACAAGTATCTAAGTCTTCGATCGCACGCTCGATGGGTACTTCACGAAGATCATAACGAACAAGCTCTGCCTGAGGATTTTTAGATTTGATTTCTTCTAAGCGCCTTTGTATGGTAAACGGATCACTTGAGACGATAATATAAATCAAATCCATATTAAATCTCTTTTCTGATACTATCGAAAATTTCCTCGATATGTTCTCTTGTCTTACCTGCTCCTTGGGCAAATGTCTTAGAGCCACCACCATTTCCACCAGACAATTGAGCAGCTTGTTTCACAACATCCCCTGCGGATAAGTGAGTATTACTACGCGCAATAAAATTAACAGAATCTCCTTTACAATTAGCGAATAAAATAAATCCTTCCTTCATTTTATTCAATAACGTATCAACAAGATCTTTTAAAATTTGAACATCTTGATTTTCCGTACGCATCAACAATAGCGAAACCCCATTTACCGTCTCGATGTTTGATTCATATTCATCTAAGTGACTAACAGCTTTCTTTTGTCTTTCAGAAAAATAGGTTTTTTCTAACTCTTTCACTTCGTTTTGCGTATATTCTAACTCTCCTCGTTCTTTTAAAATATCTTGATAACTAGTTGGCTCTTGATTATCAATGTCGATATTGAAATTCAAAATAATCCCTTCACTCTTAGCAGCAGTAATCATACTACGTGCTTTCATCAACAACTTAATTTTCTCATCGTTATATGGTTTAATGACTTCCATAAGCGCTTCTTCTACCGCATCATTAGTAACTGCCTCGATTCGATAAACATTACTTCCTTTAGATTCAACAGATAAAATTGCCAAACGTTTAATTTCATTGGTATTCTTAATATGTGTACCTCCACATAATTCTTTAGAATCGCCAATCGTCACTACCCGAACTTCACTGCCATACTTTTCGCCAAATAAGGCCATTGCCCCCGTCTTTTTGGCATCTTCAACACTCATGATTTCTGTTTTACTAGGTATATCTTTTTGAATATATTGATTAATAAAATTTTCCACTTCGACAATCTGTTCATCTAAAATCTTTCCCGAATAAGTAAAATCGAAACGTAAAGAACCT
The DNA here is from genome assembly GCA_018716115.1 of Candidatus Alloscybalousia intestinigallinarum. Lineage (GTDB taxonomy): Bacteria > Bacillota_I > Bacilli_A > RF39 > UBA660 > Alloscybalousia > Alloscybalousia intestinigallinarum. Next base: position 3,532 of record DVKF01000026.1, on the reverse strand, counting down.
TCATCTACCTTACTACCAGCTTGATGAATTTTATCACTGATTACTGTTCGTAAAGCATATTGTAGTAAATGTACCGAAGAATGGTTAACTTCGATTTTCCGGCGACGCATCTCATCGACACTAGCTTTAACTTCATCTTGAAGCTTAATTTTCCCATCTAATAATTTCACTTTATGAAGATGTTGCCCATTTGGCGCCTTTAATACATCTAAAACTCGAGCTTTAAAGGTTTTTCCAATCAACATTCCGGTATCGCTAACTTGTCCACCACTTTCTGCATAAAAACAAGTCTTATCCAAAATAACATATCCTTCTTTATCTAACTGATCGACAAACTTATCATCATCGATTAAACCGATTACATGTCCCTTTACATTATAAGTAGAATAAACAAATTCACTTGGTTCTTTAAAGGCAAGTAATTCTTCTTTCTGAATATTCATATTGGCTTCTTGTTTACGAGAAGATTTCGCTAATTGTTTCTGCTCTTCCATAAAACGATCGAACTCTTCACGAGAAGTTGTAAAGCCATTTTCTTCTAAATACTCTAACGTTAACTCATAAGGAAAACCATAGGTATCATAAAGACGGAAAACTTCTTCTCCAGAAATCGTATGATCAGTTGATTTTTCCATAAGTTCTAATAGACGTCTTTCTCCAGAGGCGAGGGTCTTATGGAACAACTCTTCTTCTTCATAAATTAACGCTTCTATTACCCCTTGATTTTCTCGTAATTCTGGGTAAGATTCTTCCATAATGGTAATCACTGTATCGACTAGTTTATACATGAAAGCATCGTTCATTCCTAATTTTCTACCCATTCTGACACTACGACGAAGTAATCTTCTCAATACATAACCACGGCCTACATTTTCAAATACAGCACCATCCGATAAAGCTACGGTGATGGCGCGAATATGATCCGCAATAATCTTAAAAGAAGCATCTCCGTTATAAAGAACTCCGCTTAATTCTTCAATCTTTTTAATAATTGGCGCGAATAAATCGGTATCAAAGTTAGAATCTACATTTTGGAAAATACATGCCCAACGTTCTAGTCCTGCACCAGTATCGATATTTTTACTTGGGAGTTCTTGATACTTTTCCCGTGGAACACCTGCTTTGGCATTATACTGACTAAATACATTATTCCAAATCTCAATGTAACGTTCTTGATCAAGATCTTGTTTAAACTTTTCTAACGCATCTCCGTTAGGATCATACTTTTCGCCACGATCGTAAAAAATCTCGCTATCTGGACCACATGGGCCTTCGCCAATCTCCCAAAAGTTTTCATCTAAACGAACCAAATGATCTTCGTCAATCCCAACACTAATCCATTTTTGATAAGCTACATCATCAGAAGTATATACCGTCACATAAAGCTTATCTTTATCGATCGCAAACCAATCAGGAGAAGTGAGTAATTCATAAGCAAATTCGATAGCTTCTTCTTTAAAATAATCTCCTACCGAAAAGTTTCCCATCATTTCAAAGAAAGTTTGATGACGAGCCGTCACCCCAACATTTTCGATATCGTTAGTACGAATACATTTTTGTACACTAACAATTCGTCTATTTTCTGGCACCTCTGTTCCATCAAAATATTTCTTTAACGGCGTAACCCCAGCATTAATCCATAATAAACTATCATCATTAATTGGCACTAATGGTGCACTTGGCATTTTTTTATGACCCTTACTTTCAAAAAAGTCATACCACATTTTTCTAATTTCTGTACTAGTCATTGTTCTCATCTTTTTTACCCTCACAATCTACTATTCTCTCTACTTGTCTTTTTAAATCTTCAAGTGAAGTATTTAACACTTCATAATCAAAGGCATGATAGCCTATTAAAGCCACTTCTGTATAATGTTGCTTCTCTTCGAAAGACAAATCATTTTCATAACCTTCTCGCGTAATATTAATACTAACCGCGCCGGGGAAACGTTTCTTTAACTCTTCAATTTCAAGGGGAAGTCTAACATCAGTAACCATAAATACATCAAAGAAATGGGATAAAATCTCGATATCTTCCGTCAACCGGTCGATAAAAAAGAATGGCTTATGCATCTCTTCACGAATAAGTTCAGTTCCCATTTGTTGAAGAGCTTCCCGTGGTTTCGTCTCTTCGCTACCGTCCCAGCCAAAATAATCTTTCAAATACTCTTTTAACGGCCTCATCAACTGAATAAAACAAACTTTCTTACCCATTTGTTCATATTTTTCCGCTATCATTCTACTCATCGTATCTTTACCATGACGAGCACGACCACTAACTAAAAATACTTTCATTCCCATTCCTTCTTTCTTTACTAACGAAAACAAAAGACCTAAATATAGGAGTGCGAATAAGCACGGTACCATCCTACTTAGATCTTATTTTTTCATAACGGTCTTACCGGATAAACTCAACTCCAAAGTAGCTTCATATAACTTTCTTACTAAGTTCCACCACTCCTTAGCTCTCTAAAAAAGAAATATTATATTACTCATCTTTTTCAACGTTTTTGATCAAATGTGTTACTAGCTATACTAGTTGAAAACTATTAACAGTATATCAAAAGAAGCAGAAAGAAGCAAGGTATTTTGCGACTAATTTTTATATTCAATCAACGAATATTTTATCTCCGGATATTCCTCCGATTATTGATTGCCTCTTTTAATTCTGTTGCATCTTTCCCGTCTACAGTACGTAGATTTTCCAAGCCTTCCGCACTTTCTAATGAAGCAAAGAAAGCAATTCCTCCTATAGTTTGTAAACTTTCTAAGCCTATAGCACTTTCTAATGAATAAAAATACACACTTTCGCCTATAGTTTGTAAACTTTCTAAACCTATAGCACTTTTTAGTAAATTAAAATTAGCGACCCCACTTATATACTTCAAATATTTAAAGCTAGCTGGAACAGTTTTTCCATGATAGTTTAAATCTCCAACATAACAGACAATTTTCTTATTCTCATTATCGAAGTCAGAAATATTAGTTCCAATGTTTTCTTCTTTACAGTCAAATATTATTTTTAGATTTCTCTTCTCCTTTATTTCCTCAATTCTAGGATCTCGTTCATATCCAAAGCCTTCTATTTTAGCATTTATTTCGTATAAAAACGCAAGTTCTTCTTTCGTTAATTCTAAATCATCCTTTACTTTTTGATCGATTTTAGTTAAGTACTCCATATCATGAACCTTTTTTAAATACTGTTCTTTATCTGGAAATTCATCTAATTTTTTAGTAATAATAGGAGTCATACATCCTTCTATATTTTGATTTTTTCCTACTCCTCTTACTTCCCCAATTCTATATTTTCCATCCATTCTAATGGCAAGTCTTGGTTCCTTATACTCTCCATTTTGATCTTTCGTATAATATACATAAAAGTCTCCATTCGATAGTTGCGCTCTAGCTGTCTCTTCTCCAGCCGTACACCATCCAGTATTCTTGCCTTGTAAAGATTCCCATAATGGTTTGTAGTTGGTCCCTTGTTCGTATTTTATCCATACGCCATCTGTATTTTCCTCTCTATTTACGT
>DVKF01000025.1 GCA_018716115.1 Candidatus Alloscybalousia intestinigallinarum | reverse complement strand
TCAATTAAATAATCTCTAGCTGAATTTAATACACTATCTTCTAACGAATGATAATACGTTTCTTTCCCTTGATTAATATAACCAAGTACAGCAGGAATCGCAATTCCTAACAGAATTCCTAAAATCGTAATGGTAGCTAGTAACTCTACCAATGTAAAAGCATTCTTTTTCATTATTTACCCCACTATTATATTTATATAAATAAGTATATCGCTCACTTGGAATATATGCAAGGCTATTTTATCTAGTGTTTTCAAATAGAAAAAAGAAAACTTTTGTCTAGTTTTCCTTCGATATTCCTGTTTTTTCAAATTATTTCTATTTTTATTGTCTTCTATTTTTACTAGTCAAACAAAATTCTTTGGTTAAAAAACGAATTCTTTCGATGATTCTTCTTGCTTTTAATTTATCTACTCCACTATTTGTAGTACTAAAATGTTCTTCTAATTGTTTTAAATCTAAATTTGAGGTAAAAAAAGTGGGTAGTTTTTCATCCATTCTATACTGAAGTAAGGTACCAATAATCTCATCTCTAGCCCATGCAGTTAAATTTTCAGCTCCAATGTCATCTAATAATAAAAGAGGCACTTTTTTGATGTAGTCATATTTTTCTTCAAAATCTCGGTCAAATGAGGATTTTAATACTCTTAGAAATTCTGGCACATAAATCATCGCACTACGAACTCCTCTTTTCGCTAGTTCATTAAATAAAGCAGCAATCAAATAAGATTTCCCAGTCCCAAAACTACCATATAAATAAATACCATGAGGCTTTTCTTCATCATCATAATGATCGATAAATTCCTTAAAATATTTAATAACTTCTATCCGATTTTTATCATCTTTTTGGACTTTTCGAAAAGACGCTTCTTTGATCATTTTAGGAATTTCAAACAACAGTATATTATTTTTATAAGCATTATCGCGAAGATTTTTTTCTTGATAGGAACAAGCTTGATACTGGAATGTTAGACCATTCCCTCTTTCTAACGGAGTATATAAATATCCTTTTATTTTATTTTTACACATCTCTAGACTTGGGCAATGACTACAATGTTCTAATTCAACGGCGGCATCCTCCAAATTAGAAGTATATTTCATCAACACTTCATCAGGAAGAGATAGCTTTGCTACTAAATGATTAAAAATGGGATCATTTAGTTTTTTTATCCAATTTTGTTTTAATGCGTTTACTTCTTCTTCACTAAAGGTAATTAGTTCTTGGATATTTTTCATAGTTACTCCTCACTTTCCTCACTGATCGAATTTAGAAGTTGATCTAATTCACTTGCTTCTTCTTCCGACATTTCTTCATTTTTTAACTCTTTATCAAACCAATCTGGAACCACTTCTTCTTTAGAATTTGGCTTAGCTTTGTATGATTGATTTTTATTTTTACTTTCTAATTGTCGTTTTAGTTTTTTATGTTCTTTTTCACTAATTTTCATAGCTTCTTCTACGGTTTCAATATTTAAGCGTTTCCACTGACCGGCTATGGTATCAACGTAACTCTTGGTTAATTTTTGATTATTGATTTTTAATACATAAGCAATTAAAACATTGACTACTCCTGGATTCATTTTTTGGTCTACTAGTAGACTTTCAATTAGACGCAAATCACGTAAAGATGGTTCTCCTGTTTTATATTTACTTCGTAAAAAATCGTAGGGGGTAACCGACTCAAACGTGTATACCATTTTGGCCCATTTTGAGTGATCTCCTTCTGGAGCTTTTAAGTATTCCGGCTGTTTTGAATAAATTAAGGTTGGTAGCTTACCATTATTTTCAAACTGATAGAAATTACGACAACTTTTTCTTAATTCGATCTTATCTACCAAGCCCTTTTCATTTAAAGAGTTTCTTACTAATCCCTGCATGGCATAATCATCAATCCCGTACGTGTAAGCAAGAGAATTGATTAATTCTTTAGTATCATCATTGAAACATCTGGGACTTACCATGTTGCTAGGAATACTAGAAATTAACAAATCAAAGTCAATCTTCGGTTCAATTCTAATCTTACTGGTTACTTCTTTCATGATATTTTCATTTTCGATAAAGACATTACCAGAAACCGGGGAAAACACTTGATCAAAACGACAAGTAATATCCTCGAAATCTTTTAGATGAATACGTGGTACTTTGAAAAAATCGACAATTTTATCATATTCTTTTTTTCCTAAATTATTATATAAGACAATATTTAATATTGGGTGATTTAAAAACTCAGAAGCTGACATCGGAGAATAAAGTAAATAGACATAATTATTATTACTGGCTTGATCTTTTTTAAAATAAGTCCGTAGTAGTCCAACAGCTTCTAGTTTTTTTCTGGCAATGACAATTTTTTCTAGTTTCAGTTGCATGGTACTCATTAAGTGGTGATGTGTCAAATCATCACTCATTACTTCTCGTTTATCCAAGTCATCAATCAAGGTAAAGTATAAACTAGTCGCTGTATAGCCAATAATTGGTTGGTACAGCATGGTAATTAGTTTACGATCGAATTCTTTTAGAACCGTCTTGTTGATTACTGTATAAGTATCCGCAGGTAATATTGTTTTTTCTTCCATGTCAGTACCTCCTCTTGTCGATTATTATTATAACCTGTTAATAGAAAAAAAAGAAGAGGAAACCAAAATTTCGGTTGTATTATAAATAGTGTTGGTGAACATTTTCACTAATGCTATTTTTGTTTAAACAAAAAGACATAAGTCTGATACAATGTAATTGACAAAAAAACACTGAAAGGAACAAACTTATGTCTATAAATAA
>DVKF01000024.1 GCA_018716115.1 Candidatus Alloscybalousia intestinigallinarum | reverse complement strand
AATCACTTAAATTTTATCATATTTCTATCTTTTTTCATACTTTTTTATTCATAAAATGTCCCTTTAACCGAGAACTTTCCAGTAAAAATCGTTATTTCCTTTTCATGGGACGTTATCTCTTAATTTAACGAGAATAAAACTTTGCGGTATATGCATCCGCTATAAACGGCATTATTCCTAACATACTTTTGACTAATTGTTCTAGATCACAGTAATGATAAATTTCTAATAATTTTACTAAATGTGGATGATCTATTTCTTTTAACAAATCAAACATTTTAGTACTTAATCGTTGGGATGGAGGAGTACTAGGATAATATTCTTTTAAGATTATCTTTTGATCAAAAAATATATTTGCACAACCTCCACAGTCTAAATATTTCATATGGTTACTTTTTAATTTCTTATGATTCCTACTATAGTATGCCATAATATCACCACCTAGAAAGTAAAAGTATTGTAACATGAAGGAGTATTATGGGCAAGTGATAGATTCTTTTTGATAAAATGAGAACAAAATAACAAGAAGATTATTTATATCAATCGAACATTAATTTTGTGATGACGAAAAAAGAAACTTTAGAAACATTCGTAATATAAAAAAATTTTCATTTTTATTCTCTACTGAAAAGTTCAACCGGCTTTTTAACGGATTTTAATCGTTTGGATAGTACAGCTGGAATATCGGTTTGTTCAGTTATATGGATATCATTCAATCGATTATTTACTATACTATCGGTAGTAATAATCAGTTGTCTCGTTGTTAAAGCAGGATCTTCTTGAGCTATAAATTCCTCTAGATAATTAGAAAAAATATCTTTCATTAAGTGAAATAAACTTTTCTTGTTATGAATAGTAAGTTGTTTCATTGACAAAGCAGTAAGTCGAAAATAGTCTGGATCGATAATAATCATTTTTTCCTTAGTAAAAATCGTGTTTCCTGCCCTTAAATCATCTAGACGAATTCTTAATTTAGTAAGCAGGGTACATAACTGATCAATCTCTCTTAAATTATCTAATAAGTAATCTTTACTTTCTAATAAAGGATTAATATCCTCTTTTTGATAATATTTGGCGGTATAGGCATCAATTTGAAAACTATTAATTAGATTAAACTTTCTACAAAATAAAGTCAGTAAATCAAGATTACTATATATATCTAATAATTCTATAAAATTAGGATGGTGAATTTCTTTTAGAATATCAAATACTTCAAGCGTTATTTTCCCTTCAAAAGGATCGATACATTCCGGATGATATACTTTTAAAATTTTTTCTTCATCGAAATAAACATTACCAAAACTACCATTAGCTAAATACTTCATATTTCGTTTATCTAATTTTCTATTTTTCCTATCGTAGTAAGCCATATGTTCTCCTTTCTGTTAAAAATGTATTATAAAACATGCCTTGCGTTTGATGAAATGATTTCCTAGTTTCTTTTATAGATGAATAATATTTTAAGAAATAGTAGTATCTAAGTCAAGAAAATAAATAGAGTTTCCCTCCGTTTTCTAATTATCCTTTTCTTCGATTTAAAACAACGCCAAAAACAATAAAAACAGATTTTAACTTAAGTTTATTTTTCATTTTGTTTCGTCCCTTAAATTGATCATTTTGGGTATTTGAAAAGTTTATATCTATGATATAATTAACTTAAAGATTAACAAAAATAGTAAAGGGATAGTTAAAATAATTTTTACTATTATTTTAATCAGTAAATGTTTATGGTAAAGAATAAAATGAAAAGTATAATCCTATTGGTATTCGTATTTTTTTGCGTGATAGGATGTGGCGAAAAAACAAGTAGCGTAGAAGGAATTTCTATGCAAGTTAAAGAAGGTACATTAACGACAACTGGAGCTACGGTTATTATTACTGATACGACCAAACAATCTTATACCTATGGAGAATGGTTTAGAATAGATAAGAGGGAAAATGGGACATGGAAGGAATTAGAGCCAATCACAGAAGAGTATTGGTTTAACTTAAACGGTTATTCAGTTGGAAGTGACAATAAACTAGAAATCAAACAGTCTTGGGGCTCTTTATACGGCGAGTTAGGACAAGGAAAGTATCGCTTGGTAAAAAAAGTGAATAATCACGATATTTATGTTGAGTTTGAAATCAATGAATCATAAGAGTTTCCCTTATATCATTATCTATATCTAAATAAATTGTTTATCGATAGTATTTTGAATTTTTTTGACTAGGAAAGGATACTGAAGAAAAACTCAGTATCTTTTTGAATTTCAAAAAAATAAGCTTATTTTCGCAATATTTTTAAAAAAATTAGCAATAACAGTTGACAATTGCTAACAAGTTGAATATAATGTTATTAGCACTTGAGAAATAGTAGTGCTAGAAGGTAGTGGAAGTGATGCTGACAAAAAGACAAGAAAATATTTTGAAACTGATTGTCATGAAGTATATTGAGCTAGCTAAACCAGTAAGTTCTAATCTAATTTGTAAAAAATTAAAATGTTCTAGTGCCACAGTCAGAAATGAAATGGCCGAACTAGAAAACTTAGGGTTACTAGAAAAGACACATACATCATCAGGAAGAGTACCAAGTGAAGCTGGGTATAGATATTACGTTGATCACTTGATGCAACCGAAAGAGATGAATGGGGAAGAGATGCTCAAGCTCCAAATCATTTTCAAAAATCAAAACTTAGTGTTATCTGACTGTCTAAAGAAAAGCTTACAGTTGATTTCTGATATGACCAATTACACTTCGATCGTCTTAGGAAAAGCATCCCACGAAAATCAATTAAAAGAAATCAATGTCGTACCCTTAGACAGAGAACATATGATTATTATCGTCATTACCGATAAAGGACATGTCGAACATAAAACAGTAACGATTAAAGATGTTTCTATGGAAGAAATCAAAAAGACGGTAAATTTAATCAACGACTTAATCGTCGGTACGCCAATCGATGAAGTAAGTAGTAAGCTAGAGTTCGAGATCAAACCGATTATCGGTAGATACGTAAAAGAACACGAAATCATCTATAATACATTCTACCAAGTATTTCAAGAATTCTCTCATCAAAATGTCGACGTTGTCGGCAGAAACAACATGTTAAAACAACCAGAATTCAATAACGTAGACAAAATCAAAGAAATATTAACTAAACTAGACGATGAGAATCTACTAGCCAATATCGAGACCGATAATAACGATATCAAAGTCTATATTGGGAAAGAAAATAACTTGGATGATGACGTAACGATTATCAAAACGACTTATCATACGCCATCAGAAGAAGGAACGATTGCGATTGTCGGACCAAAACGAATGGATTATGACCGTGTAGTAGCATTACTAGAATATATCAAAAGTAATATTGAAAAATAAGGAAGATGATACATGAAAAATGAAACGATAAACGAAGAGGTTAAAACAGAAGAACAACAAGTAGAAGAAACCAACAATCAACCTCAGGAAGAAAAGAATCAAACAGAGGCAAAAGAAGAAACTTGCCACTGTGAACACGAAAAATGCCATCGTGACAAAAAACACAAAAAATGTAACGGAAAAGAACATCATGAATTAGAAGAAGCCAAGAAAATGATTCAAGAACTTCAAGCAGCGAATATGGATCTTCAAGAAAAATTGATGATTTCCCGTGCCGATAGTATCAACTATCGAAAAAGAAAAGATGAAGAAGTAGCTAACTTATTAAAGTTTGCTAATCAAGATTTAATCGTCGATTTACTAGAAATGATTGAAAATTTAGACCGCGCTAGCCAAGTAAAATGCGAAACCGAAGAAGCGATGAAAATCAAAAAAGGAATCGAAATGACTAGTACCCAATTCAAAAACATTTTAAGTAAATATGGCGTAGTAGAAATTGAAGCCTTAGGTTATCCATTTGATCCTAATTATATGGAAGCCATGATGGTAGCCAAAGACGAGACAAAGCCGGATGGTATTGTCCTTGAAGTATTAATTAAAGGATATAAATTAAAAGAAAAAGTCATTAAACATTCGGTAGTAAAAGTAAATAAATTAGAGGATTAGAAAGGATTTGATAATATGAGTAAAATTATAGGTATAGATCTTGGTACAACCAATAGTTGTGTAGCCGTTTTGGAAGGGGGAACAGCTACAGTAATTCCAAACCCAGAAGGAGGAAGAACAACACCATCTGTCGTATCCATGAAAAAAGGAGAACGATTAGTCGGAGATGCGGCTAAACGTCAAGCATTGACCAACAAAAATACCATTTCTTCGATTAAACGTTTAATGGGAACAGATAAGAAAGTAGAAATGGAAGGTAAAAAGTACACACCAGAAGAAGTTTCTGCCATGATACTTTCTTACATGAAAGATTATGCTGAAAAATATTTAGGAGAAAAAGTAACCAAAGCCGTTATTACTGTTCCAGCATACTTCAACGATGCCCAACGTCAAGCAACGAAAAATGCCGGAAAGATTGCTGGATTAGACGTAGAAAGAATCATTAACGAACCAACGGCAGCCGCATTAGCGTTCGGTCTTGATAAACAAGATAAAAATCAAACCATCCTTGTTTATGACTTAGGTGGTGGTACATTTGATGTATCTATTCTAGAATTAGGAGACGGTATTTTCGAAGTTAAATCAACAGCTGGTAACAATAAACTAGGTGGAGATGATTTCGATAATCGCTTAATGGATTATATCATTGATGAATTTCAAAAAGAAAATGGTATCGATTTAAGAAAAGACAAACTTGCTATGCAAAGATTAAAAGAGATCAGTGAAAAAGCAAAGAAAGATTTAAGTGGTATGACTTCAACTCAAATTTCTGCGCCATTTATTTCTCAAGGAGAAGATGGACCACTTCATATCGATATGACCATTACTCGTGCGAAATTCGAAGACCTTATTCGTGATTTAGTAGATTCTACATTGGAACCAGTCAGAAAGGCATTAAAAGATGCTAAATTAAAACCAAAAGATATCGACAAAGTTATCCTTGTTGGTGGTTCTACTCGTATTCCTATGGTACAAGAATTAGTAGAAAAAGAATTAGGACAAAAACCATCTCATGAAGTTAACCCAGATGAAGCTGTAGCTATGGGTGCTGCTATTCAAGGTGGTGTATTAACAGGCGAAGTTAACGATATCGTCTTACTAGATGTAACGCCACTTTCACTTGGTATCGAAACATTAGGTGGTGTCATGACAACATTAATTCCAAGAAATACGACGATTCCAACTTCAAAGAGTCAAGTATTCTCAACTGCTGCTGATAATCAACCTGCTGTTGATATCCATGTTCTACAAGGTGAAAGAAGTATGGCAAGTGATAACAAAACACTTGGTCACTTCCAATTAACTGGAATCCCTGCTGCTCCACGTGGCGTACCACAAATCGAAGTTAAATTCGATATCGATGCAAATGGTATCGTAAACGTTACTGCTAAAGATTTAGGTACGAACAAAGAACAATCGATCACAATCACTTCTAGTACAAATTTAACAGACGAAGAAGTAGAAAGAATGAGAAAAGAAGCAGAAGAACATAAAGAAGAAGACGAAAAACGTAAAGAAGCCGCTGATACTAAGAACGAAGCTGAACAACTAGTATTCCAAACTGAGAAATCTCTTAAAGATTTAGGAGACAAAGTAGATAAAAAAGAAAAAGAAGAAGCTGAAGACTTAATTAAAGATCTAAAAGAAGCTCTTGAAAAAGATGATCTTGATGACATCAAAGAAAAGAAAGATAAATTACAAGAAAAAGCAATGGCACTAGCAACTAAAGTATATCAACAAGCTCAGCAAGAAAGACAATCAGAATCAAACGATGAATCTAGTGATAACGACAAAGACAACGACGTTAAAGAAGCAGAATACGAAGAAAAATAATAATAGACAAAGAGAAGTTCTAGGTAACTAGGACTTTCTCTTATATATTAGGAGAAATGAAATGAAAAAGATGATACGTAGAAGTGAACAAAAACCAGAAAACACTTGGAACTTAGAGAGTATTTATTCTAATAGGGATAGTCTTAAAGCAGATATTGAAAAAGTACAAACAAATACACAAGAATTAGAATCATATAAAGGAAAAATTCTAGCTTCTAGCGAGAATTTAGTTTCCGTATTAGATATTTCTTTTGAAACTGAGCGAATTATTGAAAAGTTATTTACTTATACTTTTCGTCGCTATGATGAAGATCTAACTAACGATGAGACGAATCAAATGAAGGGAGAAATTACCAATCTTTATACGAATTATCTAGAGAAAACTTCATTCATCGTCCCAGAATTACTTCACCAAAATGAAGATATTATCGAAAAATACTTAAAGGAAAATAAAGATTTAGAAAAGTATAAATTATGGTTAAAACGAATGTTTGACAAGAAAAAATATGTTTTATCTGAACAAGAAGAACGAGTAATTTCTGCCTTTTCTAACGCTTTAAACACACCAGAAAACATAGCGGGTATTCTTCGTAATGCGGAAATTAAGTTCTACACCATTCAAGATGAAAATGGAACAGAAGTAGAAATTAACAACGAAACTTATCAAACATATATCATGAGTAATGATAGAAGAGTACGACAAGATACTTTTGAAGCTTTGTATCATGCCTATCAAGATCATAAACAATCTTTAGCAGAAGCCCTACAAGGCAATGTCTCTAAAATTGTAGTCGAGAATAAACTAAGAGGATATTCAAATAGTAAAGAAGCAAGTTTAATACAAAACCGTGTAAACCCTATCGTTTATGACAAGTTAATTCAAGAAGTACATAAACATATCGACGTTTTGTACGATTACTTTAAATTAAAGAAAGAAGTGTTAAAACTCGATGATTTCTGCTTATACGATGCAGGAGTAAATTTAGCCCAAGATACAAATCATGAATATTCGTACGAGGAAGCCAAAAAAATTGTTTTTGATGTAATTTCCGTCTTTGGAAAAGAATATCAAGAAGTCGTAAAAGAAGCATTTCAAGATAGATGGATCGATATCTACCCAAATAAAGGAAAGAGGGGAGGAGCCTATTCAGCAGGTTCTTACGATACCAAACCATTTATTCTTCTGAATTTCCAAGGAAAATACCATGATGTATCTACCCTTGCCCATGAATTAGGACATTCGATGCATACCTATTATTCTAATCACAATAATCCTTATATATATAGTAACTATAAGATTTTCGTCGCAGAAGTTGCTTCTACAGTAAACGAAATGTTATTAAATTACTATATGTTAGAACACTCTAAAGATAAGAACGAGAAGAAATTTATCTTAAGTGAGATGATGGATTTATTTAAAGCGACAATCTTTAGACAGACGATGTTCAGTGAATTTGAAGAATTTATGTATGATAGCGTAGAACAAGGAAAAACACTAACGAGTGATATCCTATCCGAGAAATATTATCAATTAAATGAATTCTATTTTGGTAAAGACGTCGTAATTAACGACGAAATCAGGTATGAATGGGCACGAGTTCCACACTTTTACTATAATTTCTACGTTTATCAATACGCAACCGGTTTAATCGCGGCGTGCTATATTGTAAATAGAATTTTATCTCATGAAGAAAATGCCGTAACTGATTATTTGAACTTCTTAAAAACAGGAGACAGTATGGATCCGATAGAAGAACTAAAAGTTGCCGGTGTCGACATGACAAGCGAAGAAGTTTTCACTAAAGCAATGGAAATGTTTAGTGATTTAATTGCTTCCTATCGAAAACTAGATCAATAAAAAGAGGTGAAGTATAATGGATAAGAAAGATTATTATGAGGTGTTGGGGGTACAAAAGAGTGCCTCACAAGACGAAATTAAAAGTGCCTTTCGTAAATTAGCCAAGAAATATCACCCTGACGTCAGTAAAGAGCCTGATGCAGAAGCAAAATTCAAAGAAATCCAAGAAGCTTATGCGGTATTGTCTGACGAAGAAAAAAGAAAACAATACGACCAATTTGGTCATGCTGCTTTTCAAGGTGGTGCTGGAGGAGCTGGTGGTGGCTTCGGTGGCTTTGACTTTTCAGGCTTTAGTTACGACGATATTTTTGACAATATTTTTGGTGGTTTTGGAGGCTTTGGCGGAAGTTCGAGAAGAACTAGCAATCGCGCAACCAAAGGCAATGACTCTTTAGTAAAAATGACCTTAACCTTTGAAGAAGCCGTCTATGGAACCAAGAAAGAAATCGAATTAGAAGTGACAGAAACCTGTGATCACTGCCACGGAAAAGGCGGTTTTGACGAGACTACTTGTGAACATTGTCATGGTAGTGGTACAATTACTAGCGAACAACATACTATCTTTGGTAGTTTCCTATCTAAGACCACTTGTCCACATTGTGGCGGAAAAGGAAAGAGCTACAGACGAAAATGTAGCGAATGTAACGGTACTGGAAAAATAAGAGTAGAAAAAGAATTAGAAATCAAAGTCCCAGCTGGTGTGGATACTGGAAATAGACTTCGCCTATCTGGTAAAGGTTCAGCAGGAACGAACGGGGGACCAAATGGCGACTTATATATTGAATTTACCGTTAAAGATCACAAGTTCTACGTTCGAGATGAAGATGATATCTATCTAGAAGTTCCTCTTACTTTAACAGAAGCGATTCTAGGTTGCAAAAAGGAAATTCCAACCCTTTACGGAAACGTCAATTTAACCGTTCCGGCTGGTAGTGAAAGCGGCGATAAACAACGAATCAAAGGTAAAGGAATTCATAATGATAGTACCCATCGTAAAGGAGACATGTATATTGTCTTAAAAGTAATTACTCCAAAGAAACTCTCTAAAGAGCAAAAACGATTAATTGAGATGCTTGACGATACAGATCTAAGCGATAAAGAAATCGATAAATTTGACCGTTTTGTTAGAGAAAATAATAATTAAAACAAGTTACTCAGGCGCGAGTAGCTTGTTTTTTTCAATGTATTTAATGGATATTAAGATTAAACTAGACATCGTTTCTTTATCTCTGAAAGATCTAACTCCTCATTTATCCTCTTTTCAATCGTTTGTACACAAGTCATAAAATCCTCGTTATAAAACCGATCGTGACTACCAATATTCGCTTTCACTAAATTTTCTTCACTAAAATCCATTTGATCAGCTAAAAAGCGACGACATAATTCTTGATACTTGGGCTGTTTTTCCGCTCTTTCTCTCGTTAATGCCCGCTGTAATCGTTCACCATCATCTTTAACCTCAATATAAATAGGGACAACCTTATCTTCACCAAAATACGCTTTTAACTGTTGATAACCCTCTAAAGTATTAACCTGCAGATAATTATTGTTTTCTAAATCAATCCCATAACTAGAAGTAAAATAAGTCCAAATACCATGTTCTGTATGATAACTTCTAGCTTCGATAATTAAATTTTCCGCTTCCATTTGATGATAAACCTCATCATCTACAAAATGATAAGTAACGCCATCTATCTCGCTACTACGAACTGGGCGTGTGGTATAAAGTACAATTCTTCCCATAGCGGGATAATCTTGCTCAAGCATCCGAAAAATGGAATCCTTTCCACTTGAACTCTTACCTATAATACAAAATATCTTTCCCATACTATCCTTCCTTCTACTGATTTTCTTTTTCTTTTAAACGATCCAATTTCTCTCTAATTTGCCCAAGCATCCTTTCATTAGGAGAAGTATCTTTCGGTAAATAATATTTTTTCCCCACTAAATTGTCCGGTAAATACTGTTGAACGACAAAATTATTGGGATAATCGTGAGGATATTTATAAATAGTAGAGTGAATCTTAATGGTCTCTGGAATATCGCCACAACGACCAGTCTCGACATCTTCTAGTGCTTTATCTAAGGCAACATGTGCGGTGTTTGATTTAGGAGATAACGCAAGCTCAATTACCACTTCAGAAAGAGGGATTCTAGCTTCAGGAAGTCCCACCAATTCGCTTGCTGAAATCGCTGCCATTACTCGAGGTCCCATATCAGGATTAGCTAAACCAATATCCTCATAACAAATCACGCTCATTCGTCGGTAAATACTATCCAAGTCACCAATTGCAATTAAACGAGCTAAATAGTGTAGTGCCGCATCAACATCACTGCCACGAATAGATTTTTGAAATGCACTAAGTAAATCATAATGACCAGACTCATCCTTATCAGAAATCATAATCGGTTTATTACTGATACTTTTGAGTAATTCCAAAGTAACTTTTTTATCTTTCGTTGCATAAAAAGCCATCTCTAATAAATTATAAGCATACCGTAGATCATTACCGGCTAAATGGGCAATATAAGAAATTGCCTCCTCAGTAATTTCAATTCCCTCTAAATCAGGGTGTTTTATTGCACGATGAAGTCCTTCAACAATATCCTCGTAAGATAAATCCTGTAATTCAAAAATCTGACAACGACTACGAATTGCCGGATTAATTTTAAAATAAGGATTAGAAGTAGTCATACCAATTAAGGTAATTAAACCACTTTCTAATTGTGGAAGTAATAAATCCTGTTTATCCTTATTTAAACGATGAATCTCATCCATAATCAAGACAATCCCATCGTACATCTTAGCTTCTTCAACTACAACATCAAAATCCTTCTTATTATTGATTGTAGCATTTAAAAAACGATATCTAACCCCTAAATCTTTTACCATGGCAGTTGCGATGGTTGTTTTTCCGATACCAGGCTTACCATATAAAATCATTGAAAATATCTTCTTGTTTTCTACTAAATTGCGTAATATTTTGCCTTCTCCTAATAAATGTTTTTGTCCAATGACTTCATCAATAGAATTAGGCGTTAATTTTAAAGCTAAAGGTTTATTCATCAGCATCGCAACTTCCTTTCTGTATTTTTCCATAAACCTTTAGGATAAATAACTATCCATAATCGATTTAAAAATTTACTAATATTATTCTACCAAAAAACCGAATAAATTTCTATAACACATTAACTGTAAAGAGCCAAAATATGATATAATACAAATGTAGTGGGGGAAGTACTATGAAATTAGACAAAGAAAGAGAAAGCTATTTACAATATGTCTTGATCGAACAACATTTAACGATGAATACGAAAGAATCTTATCGCTTAGAATTAGAAAAATACTGCATTTTTTTGAAACAACAACGTATTACCGATATCAAAGAAGTAAAATTTGATCATATTACCAAATATTTAGAATCGTTAAAAAAACAAGAAATTAGTCCCCAATCGATTGCACATGCGATAACAGCAATTAAAAACTTTCATAAATACTTTTTAAAAATCGGCTATTTAAAAGAAGATGTATCGAAAAACATCGAAAGACCTAAATTAAAAAAACAACTACCTAACACCTTAACCATAGAAGAAGTAAATGAATTATTAGATATTCCTTTAAATACTCCATTTGACTATCGTAACAAAGCTATGTTAGAATTACTATACGGAACTGGACTTCGTATTAGCGAATTACTCAGTTTAACCCTAAATGATATCGATCTTACAAACTGTACAGTAAGATGTACAGGAAAGGGGAGAAAAGAAAGAATTGTACCCATCAATGATTATATTATTTCTTCTCTTCATCTCTATTTAGAAAAAAGACCGCTTTTAGAGAAAAAGAAGAGTAGTAATTATTCAGAATTATTTTTAAATAATCATGGGAAACCAATATCACGCCAAGGATTTTTTAAAATACTAAAAGAACTATTAATTAAAAAGAATTTAAATCCTAACGTCTCACCACATACTCTACGTCACAGTTTTGCGACGCATTTATTAGAAAATGGGGCAGATCTTAGAGTAATTCAAGAGATGCTTGGTCATAGTGATATTGCGACAACAAGAATTTATACTCATATTACGAATCAAAAAGTAAGAAAAGATTACGAAGAATACCACCCAAGAAAGGACGATGAATAATGAAATTTAAACGAATATTTTTAGTAGTGATGGATTCCTTAGGAGTAGGGGAGGCATTAGATGCCAATAATTACGGGGATCAAGGAGCCAATACACTCGGTCATATTAAAGAAAATTATGATCTTTTTGTACCAAATTTGCAAAAATTAGGGTTTCTAAATACATTAAATATGGATGAAAATCCGAATGTGGAAGCTTATTATACCATCGCAAGACCAACTAATCCTGGTAAAGATACCCTAACTGGTCATTATGAATTAATGGGGGTAAGAAACTTAGTACCATTTAAACAATTTACAGAAAATGGCTTTCCTAGAGAACTTCTAGACCAAATTGAAAACATTACCCAACGCCGAGTAATTGGAAATAAAAATGCGAATGGATTAGACATTATCAATGAACTTGGTGAAAGACAGTTAGAATATGGATTCTTAATTCTTTATACTTCTAATGGCTCTAATCTATGTATTGCGGCTCATGAAGACGTTATTCCAGTCGCAAAATTATACGAGTATGCGACAAAAATTAGACAGATTACTTTAACCGAGGAATTAAAAGTAGGTAGAGTCATTGCCCGAGTATTTACGGGAAAGCCCGGTAATTTTAAATTTACTAATGAAAAGTGCGAATACGCTGTTAAACCGCCAACCAAAAGTATCTTTAATTTACTAAGCGAAAAAGGATTTTCTGTTATATCTATTGGTAAAATTGCCGATGTTTTCGATGGGGAAGGGATTACCAAAAAGATTAAAGCTAAGGATAATTCTGAAGCAATTAATAAATTAACGGATATTATGGGAAAGAATTTTACCGGTTTATGTGTATGTAACTTAAATGATTTTGATCAAGAATATGGTCATAAAAGAGATTTAGAAGGCTATGCCAAAGCAATTGAAGAATTTGATGTAGAAATACCTATGATTATCAATAAGTTGGATATGGACGATTTATTAATCCTTACAGCTGATCATGGGTGTGATCCAACTTTCCCAGGTAATGGTCATACCAGAGAAAATGTACCAGTTCTTATTTTTGGTCGTAATTTAAAAGAACCTAAAAAACTAGATATCTTAGATTCGATGGCAGATATTGGGGCAACAATTACTCAAAACTTCGATACAATGCAACCATTAATTGGAACAGGATTTTTAGACAAATTAAAATAGCGTTTATTATTTAGCGCTATTTTTTTCATCACATTGAAAACTTTTACAAATTGTTTCTTCCTGATCAGTTACATGATTAGCATGCTTACTATTACCAATTTGAATTTGGCTTAAAGTACATCGATCACCATCTTGAAAACTACAAGATGCAACGTGACATTTGATTTCTTGATTTCTGTTCATAAAAACCTCCATTTATATAATGTTCGAATAATAGAGTTTTATACAAAATAATAATATTCAATTATAAGAAGTTAACATAATATTAATTATACGAAGTTGTATTTAAGAGAAAATTAGATAAAAAACATCCCCAAAATACACATAAAATATAGATAAATATTAATATTAATAGATACTTAATTTTATTCTAGATATCAATCATATTGATAATATTTAATCTAATGATCATAAACAATAAATATCTCTATATATAATTATCAATTATTGTATATATTATATTATATAGATATATGGATTCTATTTTATATTTAATTACTTTATTATTATACATAGACATATATTATCCTATTAATTAAACTAAAACAGTATCTAACCATCTAACTAAATATATTATAATAAAACAAAAAACTTAAATTATTCTTTATTATCGATAATTGATTTTAATTATAACCTATTATCCCACGTAAACGAACCAAATTATACAATATATAATAAGGATTAATATATGAATACAAAATAAAATCTATGAATAAATAGCTTTTAACTATTCTTAAATACTGATTAAACTCAATTTAAACATAAAATAGGCAAAAAAATAATAGGGGAAGTAGAGTAGTACTTCCCTATTTTATTCTCTTTAAATTTATACTTTTCTAGATTGGATTTCTGCAATCTTTTCTAAAACTTCTTTTGCGTTTTCATTATTAATCTCTGTATATCCTAGCTCTTTTAATGCTTGAACCTTAGCAGCATTTAATTCTTGGGTTCTGCTTAGTCGTTCTTCTTTTTTATGTTCAATTTCTTGTACAAAGCGCTTGTGTGTCTCAGCAATCTTTGATCGAGATGCCCCACCATTTGTATATAATGTCATAGCTGAAAATAAAATACTTTCAAAAATAAATTGTTGGTTTTCATTAAAAGCATACTCGGTATGATCAATAAAACCCATAGATTTAGACATATAAGCAAGAATATATTTTAACTCTTTATTTGTTTCCATTGACTGTAAAAAATGATATAAATAACGATAACTATTATATGTATCTTTAGATTTATCATCAGCGAGTTTTTCTTTTAATAAATTAATAATATCCGTTAATAATTCTTGTTCTTTTTTATTAAAACCTTTTAGATCGGTTAAAATTTCTTTCCCGTTCGTCTCTTTAACTCCATCATTTAACCGATTTTCTACTTGAATAATGTATTCGCCATCCACTTTAATATTTTCTATTTCTTCTGGAGTATTTACCCCAAGTAGACATAATATTTTCATGGCTTTCTCTTTTGGCCAATCATTTAAGTTTTTTTGAGCTAGATAATTATACAGCATCTGTCTGGATACCCCTAAATATTTTGCTAATCTTACTTTAGATATTCCTAATTCTATTAATAACTCATTTAATGCCATATACTATCAAACCTCCTAATATAATTCTATCACGTTTAAGTAAAAAATCAAGTAGTAAAGTTTACAAATCATTTACAATATATACCAAATTTTTTTATCGTCTTTACATACTGTTTTTACGATACCACCGCCTAAGCATTTTTCTCCATCATAAAAAACACAAGCTTGTCCTGGTGTAACTGATTTTACAGCATCGTACTTAACTTTGATTTCGCCATTATCTAAATATTCTAAAGTAACTGGATAATCATTAGCACGGTAACGGAATTTAGCACTACACTTAGTTGGACGTTCATCACTATTGAAATTGACAGTATCAATAATACAACTATTCGAATATAAATAAGGATTATCTTCACCTAAAGCAACATATAAAATGTTATCTTGTAAATTCTTTCCTACGACAAATAATCTCTCTGCTGTTCCTCCTACTTCAAGTCCCCTTCTCTGCCCTATCGTATAATACATTAAACCAATATGTTCACCAACAACTTCATTAGTTTCGATGTTAACAATCTTTCCAGGCATATTTGGTAAGTAATTTTTCAAAAAATTCTTAAAGTTTCTTTCTCCGATAAAACAAATTCCAGTAGAATCTTTCTTTTTGGCTGTAACTAAACCATATTTTTCTGCGATTTTTCTAACTTCTGGTTTCGTTAATTCCCCAATTGGGAAAAGCACCTTACTTAATTGTTCTTGACTAAGTTGTGATAAAAAGTAAGTTTGATCTTTATTCGTATCCACTGCTTTTAACAATTGTCCATCCTTAATCCTTGCATAATGTCCTGTTGCGATATAATCCGCACCAAGTCGTTTAGCTTCTCGAATAAAATAATCAAATTTAATATACTTATTACACATAATATCCGGATTAGGAGTTCTTCCTTTTTTTAACTCATCCAAAAAATAAACAAAAACATAATCCCAGTACTCTTTAACAAAGTCAATTCTATGAAGAGGAATCCCTATTTTTTCACATACGGCTAAAGCATCATTATAATCCTGTTCTTGCGGACAGATTTGATCATTTAAATTAGGGTTACCAAGGATATCTCCATTTAAAGAAGTATCCCAATTTCTCATAAATAACCCTTCTACTTCATACCCTTGTTCCTTTAATAAAATAGCCGCTACACTACTATCGACTCCTCCACTCATTCCAATAACTACTTTTTTCATTATCTTTAAGAGATTTCTCTCTTGCCACCACCTTTTCCTGATTACATCACGTTTATTATACCGTATTTTGGCTAGAAAATAAATAATTTTATCAAGTGAGGAGTAACATATACTTCAAATAAAGAGATAAGACAACTAGAAACTAAACAGATAAGTAGAATTTTTAAGTATTTTCTAAAATGTTCTTTTAAATTAATATTCTTTTTTAAAAACAGTAAACAAAATAATTTACAAGAAAAAGATAAGGCATAAAAACTAAGTAAAAGCCACATAACTAAATAAAGAAGTTGATGAGGAAAAACATAACTAAAGGCAACAAGTATCCCTTTAAATCCATAATTAACAAGAATAGAACTAATCGAAAAGCCTAATACAAAGCATTTAAATACTAAAAAACACAAAATAAAAGGAATTCCAATAACTGATATACCTAATAGCCAAATCAAAAGAATAGAAAGCAAATTAGCAGAAATACTATTGATTAAACTATCTGTATAATTTAGTTTATTTTCTTTAATACTAGTAAAAAAGCCATTTAAGTTATCTAGTAATAAAGTCTTATCCTCACTACTAATAAAGAAGACAAATAAAATACCAGCAAGAATACCAAGAGCCATAATAGTAAGTAAAAAGATATATTTCTTTTTTTGAGCCAATAGCTTGTCTTTATTTATTTTTTTAATATTCATCTCTTCATCACCTAGTTAACTATATTAAAAAATAAAAAGAATATGCCGATAAATTTACTTTTTTAAAAAAATCTTATATAATAAATACGAGGTGTTTATCAATGAATAAAAAAATGTTGAAGTTTATGGCCATATTCTTAACGGTAATCATGGTTGGCTCTATGGTCGCTAGTGTAATTGTTTATTTCCAATAGAAAACGTAGAAAAGATGCTCTCTCTTCTACGTTTTTTGTTTCTATTCTTCGCTTAAAAAGAACGGTTGTAAAGTGATTTTAGTTTCTTTATTTGTATCGGTTTTAACGATACGATATAAACCTAAATTACAAGTTCTTATTGTCTTGTTTTGTTTTTCTTCTGTTTTATCCTCTAAACACCAGATTGGTTCTTCTCCATCACTTAATTTTTGCATATTTAAAAATCCAATAATAAGTTCAGCAACTAAAATTAAAATGATGATAATTCCTAAGACATCAAAAATGATTCCTAACACACTGCGTTTTTTCTTCTTTCTTTCTTTTTTCTTAGGCTCTACTGTTTGATTTTGTTCATTTGTAGTTGTTTGTTCTGGCGCTACTTGTTGTTCAGTATTGATTTGATTATCCATCATCCATCTTACTCCCTTCTAATATACTATCATTATAGTCAAAACAAAGCTAATTTGTCAATTAAAACGCATAAATCTTGACTTTCAAAAATTATATATGATAAAGAAAGTGAATATTCACAAGACAAATTGGAATAAACACTTGACAAATTTAAAACAAAGTTTATATCCTATAGACAAGAGAGACTTTACTTATTACTTAATAGCATCTTCTTTATGCGTAAAAAATTTCGGAATGGAGGGAGATAATTAAGTTAGTATTTTAATAAAATCTAGTTTTTAGTTTTAAAAAGGAGGAGAATATTATGTTAAAAATTAGATATTTAATTATTACTAGCCTTGGAGTATTACTTAGCTTATTAATCTTAAAAGAAGATACTTATGCCCTATCTTATTGTGAACAACTAGATAAATCTGAATTAGATTATATTATTGAGCAATCATCACCAGATGATTTAGATCTATCTTGTCAAAATGGTACCCCTTTCACTGATGAATATTTGAATAGAGCAAAAATAAAAAGTACAGTACCTTCACGCAGATATTTTACTAACAAGTTAGAAGTTACTCCCTTTTTGCAAGATAGAAATTATTTTTGTGGATATGCAGCAGTAAAGGAGGTAATCCATTATATTAATGGTTCTTCTAAATCTCAACTAGAATATGCTAATGAAATGGAAAATCCTGAGAGCTCAGCAATAGTATATAAAGTACGCAATATTTTAAATCGATATACCAATAAAGGATATGAGTATATTTTAGGAACTAGTATATCTCAAGATCAATTTAAAACTATGATAGAAAATAACGTTGCTAATAATAAACCCATAATACTACATGCACTTACAGACACATTAACTATGTATAATGGTCATATGACAAGGCATTATATTGTTGCGACCGAAAATACCATTAGTGGTTCTTATCCATATTCTGTATTTTATGTTGATAGTTTTTCTAAAGATTACGGTGCTGGAAATACCTTCGGAGAACACTTGGATACAATTGAAAATGTCTTTGGTTCAGTAAACCAAACTGAGAGGTTTGTCATTTATTAATATGAAGAAAAAATATATTTTTGCCGGTATTTTATTCTTTTGTACAGTAACTGCCATATTGATTTTTTCTATCAAAAAATTTGCCCCTAGATCTTCTACGGAAAATAGTGAAAATGAAATTATCAAACAACAAAATGCTTCTATCACAATAGATAATTATTACGATTATCTACAAAATAAATTAGAAAAAAAGGTACCTGCACGTATTCAAAAAACAAACATTAAAGAACAAATAAGTGTCAATGACGAATATGGATTAAATGAACTTAAAAGAATTCAAGACAATAAAATTATCGGTACTTCCATCGATACAAACAATCAAAATATCATTATGGAAACTAGAGGATTTTGGTCATACAACATTGATCAGGAAAAAGTAAATTACTATTCTTATCCAGAGGAAGGAAGAATATGGGATATCGTATTTTCTTCTGATAGCACAATATATTATATAGAACTATTAGAAAAAGATACGTATTATTATTGGTATTTAAAATCCTCAACCGTAAATTTTGAAAATATAAAAGTACTTGATGAAGGAACTACAAGTAATTGGTTAGAGACTCCTTTTTTTCAAACTGACCCAGTCACAAATAAAATTATTGTATACACAATATACGAAACAATAAATGCATATGAAATTAGTGAGTCAAGATATAAAATTAGTGTTTTAAAGGATAACCAGATAATACCTATCTTAGAAAATACAGGAAATCATACTACTAAGGAAGGCATATTTGCCCAACAAGCCTTTTATACAACAAAAATATACAATAATTTATTAATTCATTGTCAAGTTTCTTATTATGGACAAGAAACAGTTGAACTCATTAATTTAAATACTAAGGAAAAACAGATTATTTACCAAAATAACGATATCGACAATTGGCAAATAGGAGAAATCGCCTTACAAGAAGATTCAGTTCTAATCACATTCAACAATAAAAAAACACCAAATAAAGCACGGATGGTCAGTATATCTAATATAACAGATTCAAAGCAAATAACAGAAATTTATATGGATGGAACCAAAATAATTAAATCCTTGAAAGACAATAAATATATTGTTTCATGTATGGGTATTTTCACTATTTTTGATAGCCAAGAAAATAAATTTTTATATCGATTGGATTTAGAAGGATACAAGTTCTTACCAACCTATCTTTCAAATAATAATCAAATAGTAACTATCGATAATCAGAATAATGTCTATATAATCTATTTGGATTAATTGAATAAGGAAAATAAATTATTTTGCCTCTCTTCTCTCCAGCTACTATACGTACAGTTCTCGTATACAGCAGTTTAATTTATATTATAGTATGTACTTTTTGATAATGGTCTAGTGGAAACACTAGACCTTTTTGCTTGATATTGCTATATGTGACACTACTGTCTATGACTTGATTAAGTTTTGAAGTGCAACCTTAATTGTATTTAAGTTTTACAATAAAAATATCTCAAATATCAATCTTTCAGGTACTTTTATTATAACATTTAAGTACAATTTATGATAGATATTCTGATTATATTTTTTAAATTGTAAGCTCCATACATTTTTTTAATCTTTCTAATACTCTTTTTTTTATTCTAGATACTTTATATTGTGGTATATTAAGAATATTTGCAATTTCTTTTTGTTTGTATTCACGACAGCCTATTCCAAAAGACATTTTAATTATTTTTCTTTCTATATCATCCAATTTCGTATCTAAAATTGTATATAATTCATTATTTGTTTCTTTTAAGATTATTTTTTCAATAATTGAATTGTCATCATCTATAATAGTATCTTCAATCCTTATATCATCAAATAATTTATCTTCTAACGAAATATATTTTTTCTCATTTTTTTTAATATATTTTAAAATTTCATTTTTGATACATACATAAGCATAAGTCGAAAAAGTTATTTTTAGATTTGGATTATATGTTTTTGTTGCATAGATTAATCCAATTACTCCAATTTGATAATAATCTTCATACTCACTAGAATTAAATATATTCATTTTTTTAATTACAAAATACACCAATTTCAAATTATCAGTAAGCAAATTATCCATAATTCTTCTCCTTTCCAAACAATAAAAAAAGGACTTAATAAAAGCCCTATTTTTATTTGTTATTTTTTGTATTTTTGTATCGTGTGTGCAATATCAAATCCACTTAATTCTGAATTTAATGATACTACAAGTATTCTATTATCAAAATAAGTTTCATTATCATACCTAATTATAATTTCGCTAAATATATCTAGTTTTTCATTGAAATTTAATTTTTCAAATTTAGATGCTAATTTTTTATCTTCTTTGTTGTAATTAATTCCTAAAATGTTTCCGTTATCTTCATAAGCATCTTTACTATCTGTCATGCTATTATAAAGCATAGCAAAGTATTGTAATAAAATGGTACAAGCATTTGTTGTAAGACCGATTGCCTCTGAATTAAGCATTGTCATATCATCATCTTCTATTAAGTCTGGATTAGATTCGTTTTTATCATTTATTTGGTTATTATTTAACAAGCCAAATATATAAACAAGAAATTTCAATTTAGTAAGATCTGATGTAGTCTCTAATTCCTCAACTAATTTTCTTACATCTTCTGTTGTATTAGTAATATACATATTATCAATCCTCCCTTTAAATATTGCATATACTATATAATCAATTTAAAGCCATTTTAAGCGACTTTAATTTTTTATACTTATAACTATTTAAGCCAGCATACTAAAGTCAGTAGCGAATGAATTAAATACATTTAATGGCTCTTTTTGTTCGTTCTATTTATCACTTAAAAAAAGAAATTTTGCAAGAGATTTTTAACAAAAAAATCATCTTTCCATTTGTTCAAGATTATTTCTTTCTTCTACTAACATTAAATCATTATCTTTAATATCATCTATAACACTTTCATTTGCAGTAAACATCTTTTCAAATGCTTTCTTTCTAGGAATTTCATATTCATATTTGGCAAAATTATGATATTTACTACTTTGATTAATAAAGTTTTTCAATGCCTCATAAGAAGCATCACTATTACATCTAATATACAATCTTTGTTCAGCTGGCTCAAAATACTCATATCCATCTTCAAAATAACTATCATTTTTGCTATTATAAACACACACTACGTTATCTTTATCGCAAAATATTATTGCTTTATGATGATATGATTCACTATTATCAAACTCAGCATCTAATATTTCTCCAATATCAATTAATCCTGTTTTACATTTACTTGGTAAAAGTTTTACAGTAGTGCAATCAGTTGTCATAAAAGCTCCCTTTACTTCTCCTTTGAAACTACACGATAATATTCTGTCATACTCGGGGGCTTTACGTTTGTTAAAACTATTGGAAAAAAATTTTGACAATTCATCTTTTAAATTCATTTCTATCTCTCCATTTCATCTTCATTAGTTTTTTCGACACTCCTAGTGTTTTCTTGTTTATCTAAATCAAGTTCACTATCAATTCTTGCTTTCTCTTTTTGCAATTCTCTAATTCTCTCTTGCTGTGTAAACGGTTTATCAAGTTCTTCTTTGCAATCTATAAGTTGTTTTTCGGTATAAGCAATTTGGTCTTTTACAGTACCAATTTTATTATCAAAACTTTTTAGCATATTTTCTAACTTTAAGATATTACCTATTTCATCAGTATTATTAATTTCAACTTTATATTTTCCTGCACCTTTTATATAAATAACTGGCTTATACCACAATTCATCTTTAGTACCAACAATATCAAAACCACTTATTTCGCCGAGTTTAGTTTCCTCTCTCGGTTTTAAAAGAGAAAAACTTTCATAAAATTTTGTGCTAGCATCTTTTCTAGAATCATAAATTTTATCTCTAATAGTAATTACAAAATTATCAGCAGACAAGTCTTTTACATTTTTTATATCTTCTTCAAGACCACTTAAATATTGCTTTTTATATTTTAGTTCTCTTGGTAATTCAGTATTATATTTTGCCTCAAGTTCAATATGTGATTTATCATATCTACTTTTAGATAAATATAATTGTTTTAATTCGTTTTCTACTTTAAACTTTTCAAGAATTAATGGATTACCACTAGCAAGTGCTTTAACCTCTGCATAAGTAAGTGTATCTCTATCTAAATCTTCGGCAGTTCTTCCACCACCACTACTATTAGACATTATTTGATTAATGAAAGTTGCTTTTGTTTGGATTAATTGATAAGAGTAAGCATCAAAACTGCCTTCAGTAACATAACGATATATTTCTACTTCATCATTTTGATTACCTTGTCTTAAAATTCTTCCTTCACGTTGTTCAATATCAGATGGTCGCCATGGACAATCTAAATGATGTAAAGCAATTAACTTGTCTTGAACATTCATTCCTGCTCCCATTTTAGAAGTTGATCCTACCAAAATTCTTTTCGTTCCATTTCGCATATCTTCAAAAAGTTTTAATTTTTGAGGATTAGTTTTTGCATTATGAATATACTCGATTTCATCTGCTGGTACTCCTCTAGCAATAAGTTTATTTTTAATATCATCATATACATTAAAAGAACCATCATTTTTAGGAGTAGATAAATCACAAAAGACAAGTTGTGTTAACTTGTCCTCTTTGTTTTCTAACCATATTCTATAAATATTTTCTACTGCCATATTTATTTTTGAATTAGGTAAATCTGGCATACTAGAATCTATCATTCTTAAATCGAGTGCTGCTTTTCTACCATCATTAGTTACTAAAAGCATATTATCTTCTCTTGGATCACAACCATTCCTAATAATTTCACTACGTTCTGCTAATTTATTAACATATTCAGCAAGTTCTTCACTCTTTGGAGCAACTACTGTTTTATAATCTCCTCCTTTTAATTTAGGTACTGGTAAATCCAACATTTTAGATGTTTGAATATCAGCTATTTCTTTAAATAATGTCATTAGTTCAGGAATATTAAAAAATTGAGCAAATCTTGCTTTTGTTCTAAAACCACTACCATCTGGAGCAATTTCAAAACTATTAACAATTTCTCCAAAAGTTGATGCCCACTCATCAAAATGTTCAAGTCCCATTTCTCGCAATCTATCAAGTTGCAAATATTTTTGCATTACAAATAATTCACCCATAGAGTTAGAAATAGGAGTACCTGTTGCAAAAACTGCACCTTTACCACCATTATTTTCTAATACATAACTTATCTTCATAAATAAATCTGTTGCTTTTTTAGATTCACTATTATTTATTCCAGCAACATTTCTTATTTTAGAAAACATAGGTAAGTTTTTAAACAAGTGTGCCTCATCAACAATTAATTCATCGACACCTAATTCTTCAAATGTTACTACATCATCTTTTGGTCTATCAATTAACGATTTTAGTTTGGTATCCATGCTAGTTTTAATTTGTTCTAGTTTCTTTACACTTAAACTATCATTAGTTTCTGCTTTTATTCTTTCAATCGCATTAACTACTTCTTCTATTTGTCCTTCCATGTGTTTTTGTTCGTATTCTTTACTCATAGGAATTAATCCAAAACTAGAGTGAGCAATTAAAACTGCATCCCATTCTCCTGTCGCTATTTTTCCCATAAGTTTTTTTCTTCTTGTTTTTTCAAAATCTTTTTGTGTTGCAACTAATATATTCGCAGTAGGATATAATTTTAAAATTTCATTAGCCCATTGACCTAACAAATGATTCGGCACAACAAACATTGGCTTACTAACTATACCTAATCTCTTTAATTCCATTGCACTAGCAATACATTCATAAGTTTTACCAGCACCAACTGCATGAGCAAGTAAAGTATTACCACCATATAAAACACGAGCAACTGCATTTTTTTGATGTGGTCGAAGTTCTATATTTGGATTCATACCATCAAAAGTTAAATGACTACCATCATATTCTCTTTCTTTCATACAATTAAATTGTTCATTGTATAATTTTACAAGTCTATTTCTTCTATCTTCATCTTTCCAAATCCATTCTTTAAACTCTTGCTTTATTGCCTCTTGTTTTTCTCTAGCATTAGCAGTTTCTACTGGATTTACAACTCGCCTTTCATCTTCTAACTTATCATAAACAGTTACACTTTGTAGATTTAAAGAGTTTTTAATTAAAGATAAAGCATCTGCTCTATCTGTTCCCCAAGTGCTTGTATTTTTTACTCCATATCCATATAAGCCACTAGCTTGAAATAACCAAGTATTGACCTCTTTTGCATATTTAATCTTTAGTTGACTCTTATTCCAACTAGGAATATCTAAAAGTTCACAGCAAAACTCATGATATACATCTTCTGGTATCCAAGTAGAGCCTAATTTAATACTTATTTCATCATATTCAAGTGGTCTAGGTTGTACTCTTTCAAGTGCCTCTATATTCCTATCAAACTTATTATCCTCATTAACTGTTTTAGCATAATTTAATTTTTGTTTTACATTACCACTTAAATATTCACTGGCTATTACCCAACCATAATTAAAATCATTTATCTTTTCAGGATCTTGATAAATTAAATTATCAAGTTCATCAATGATTTCACTTTCCTCTTTTGGATATAATGTTTTCATATATTCAAAATCAACACACCCACGATTGTTAAGTGAATACCTTAATGCTTCTTCAGCATTTTCTGCACTTGTTATCTTTTTACTTTTTCTGATAGTTCTCTTTGTAAATACATCTCCTTTTCCATATTTAGGTTTATCATTTTCTTCATCATCTTTACTAATTTTATTTTCAATAGATGTAAGTAAATAATAATCTGGATCACTATCAAAGGCTCTTGCATTTACACTATCGTTTATATAGCCATACTTTTTATAAAATTCATCATACTCTTTACTTAATTTTTCTTGTGCTAAAGATAATTCTTCATCACTACCATCATTAAGTTGTATGTCAAAAACCTCTCTTAAAGCATTCTTTACTTTACAAAGACCAATTATTCTTTTTGCTACCATTCCCTCTTGAATAGAATAAGGAACTAAACTAGAAAAAGACCTTTGATAAATTATATCTTTACCATCATGATTTATAATAACAAAAGCATTATTCTTAACACTATCATCAGCATCAAGTACCTCGTAGTCATTATCTTCATTTTGAATAAAGGTATTTTGTTCATAGATATTATTTGGTAACTTTTCTAATGCCTTATTCATTAAAACATTAATATCTTCATCTACTGGACTTAATGTATTGTCAAAACCATAAGCAGTTGAATGTAATTCCATTTTACCAAGCATCATATCAGGATTATCAATATAATAATTATTAATTGTTATTCCATCATCATATTCACTTGTATAAATCCAATTTTCATCACTTACATCATGTTTTAAGTCATCACGTTTTTTTAGGAAAATAATATCCGATGTAACTTTAGCATTGGCATTACCTGTAAACATATTATTTGGTAATCTTAATGCTCCTAAAAACTCTGCCCTTTTTGCAATATATTCTCTTACCTTCGTATCTTTTTTATCAAGAGTTCCATCAGTAGTTATAAAAGCAATTATTCCTCCATCTCTAACTTTATCTAATGTCTTTTGGAAGAAATAATCATGAATTAAAAACTTATCTTTATATCTTCTATCATAAACTGTATTACTACCAAAAGGGACATTGCCAACTGCCACATCAAATAAGTCATCACTAACTTTAGATTCCTCATAACCACTTATTTCTATTTTTGCATTAGGATAAAGTTTTTTAGCAATTCTACCACTTATACTATCTAACTCTATTCCATATAATTTAGAGTTTGCAAATTCATTAGGTAATCTACCAAAGAAATTTCCAATACCACAACTAGGCTCTAAAATATTACCTTTTTCAAAACCAAATTGTTTTAAGGCTTTATATATTCCATCTATCGCAACATTTGGAGTATAAAAAGAAGATAATGTAGAATGAGATGCTGATTTATATTCTTCATCACTTAAAAGTAATTTTAACCTTTCTCTCTCACTCTTCCAATTTTCTTTTCTCTCATCAAAAGCATCAGAGATTCCACCCCAGCCAACATATCGTGCTAAAACATCTTGTTCTTCTTTAGTTGCATTCCTATTTTCGGTTTCTAACTTTTTTAATAGTTCTATTGCTTTTACATTATCTTCAAATCTTGTTTTTGCACCAAAACTTGTATCAACTTTATCATCATCAATATGATAATTAATTTTAGGATATTCTTCTATTTCTTCTCCAGCAGTATTATATGTATGTTCTTCTATAACATTCGTTTCAATACCATCACGAGTAGGTATTATTTCAGCTGTTGTTACTTTATAATCAATTTCTTTATCGTTATTAATTGTAGATATTTCATCATCAATTTTTTCTAACTCTTGATTATCTATCTCACTTTGATCTACTAGTTTTGTACTAGGAATATTCATATCAAAAGTTTTATCATCAAAGTTATGCCAAAATATATGAATCATACTAGGAGTAAATGATATTGAAAAATCTTTATCTTTATATAATTCTTGTAAAAAATAATTATTTGCAATACTATTATTTAACTTTATTTCATCAGTTTTATCACTATTAAAATAAGTAAAACTATTATCTCTATCTGCAAACTCTCCTATCAAAGAACTTGTTAAAATAATAGATAAATTTCTCTTTTTACTTTTAATATGTTCCCACTTTTGTAATTCCACATTATTAATTTCAAATGTATTTTGGTATTTTGTATCAAAAGAATTGAAAATATCACATATTTTATTTGCGAGTTCTTCTTCTCTAGGTGCAAATAATGACATTTGTTCTCTAACATTTTCTTCATCACTTATTGAAGATGTATCAGTATTAATCTCCTCACTATCATCAACTTTAGTTTCTTTAATACTTTCTACATTGCTTTCAGTAGTTATTTCATCTACAATATTATTTACCATTTTCTTAAAAGCACGTTCATATCTAGTAACATATCCATTATAGATATTTTCAATATGCTCACTATTAAAGAATGAATTTCGTTCTATTGATGATATAAAGTTCTGCTTTTGTTCTTCACTTATAAATGTATCTTCTTTAAATTGATTAAGTACATTTTCCCGAATAACATTTTGTATGGAAATAAGATTATCAGTTTTCTCTATAAAATCATTATATATGTTTGCAGTTTCTTTATTGGCTATCTGCATACACTTTAAAATATCATCAGTTTCCATATTTTCCAGCATTTCATAAACTGTTGGAAGATTATTTATATTAAAATTAGATTTCGCTAAAAAAAGTGAAGTCATTGTTTTAGCAACGAACTTCACTTCATCTGATGACATTGTTTTATAATTATTCATTATTTGATTTAATGATATTTCATAAAACGTATCATAAAAATTTTCATATAATGTTTTACTATCATCATTTTCAATATTATAACTATCTTGATAATAATTTAAAATGTCTTTATCAATATAGTGATTATAATTCCAAGTCCTATATTCTTTACCATAAGTTTGTCTAATATCAAATACATATATTTTTGCATCATTAACAATTATTGGGATTCCTCTACTTTTAGGTTTTATTCTTCTACCAATTTCCTCACTATTCCAATCATCAAAGGTCTTAAAAACTCTACCACTAGAATTGTAAGAATATAAGTTAAGAATATTATCAATACTATAATCATCTAGTATTTTAGACCAGTAAATAATAAAGCGATTCCAAGCATAAGAATTACCTTGAATATCTTTTAAAGTTTCATCTCTTATATTAAAAAATCATTTACAAACTCTTTATTCACTTTTTACACCTTCTTTCACATTTCTTTTTCTTTATTAACTAAAAAAACCTCAATTAATGAGTTTCTATTCTTACGATTTACTTTTCCTTTATCTGATATAGCATTATAGAAAAAATCTAATTTACTACTTAATTCTTCTAACTCTTTTAAATCATTAGTTGATAATGGTGGTGCTAAATATAACTGGGCTATGATGTTATCATCATCTTTAACATATTCAACATTAAAATCAATTTTGCCAAAGACTTTTAATACCTCATTTATTATCGATACTAACTTTGTCTTAATTTTAGATTCAGCAGTATCAAGTTTAGGCTCTTGATTACTTTCTTTATCATTAGCCTTTAATTGTTCTACTGTATAGTATGTATTTGCTAGTCTTTCAAGTGGTCTTATTTTTCTATCAATAAATCCCTTTTTATAACAACTAAACTTTTGATAAATTACTGTATCACGAAAGATTGGATAACCTATTGTTGGGAATATAATAGTTTTATAATGTAATTGTTTTATCTCATCAGCAGTTAATAATCTTCTTGAAATAAGGCTTGTGCCTTTACTCCCATTATTATTAAGTAAACTAATAGAGTAATTTAATGAGGTGGTTTCTACTCCATGAGTTCCAAGTCTTGAACTAATTGCTTCAGCTGTTTCTTGTGTATTTGTTTTTAAATAAGCAAGTCCACAGTTATCTTGTATTATTTGACTAACCTCTTTACCATATAAATTATCAAGTTGGGCAAAACTTTGTAAGAAAAATTGAAAATACATTCCTCTACTTCGAGCTACTGATACGATTGTTTCAATGTCCTGTAAAGGTGGTGTATTTGCAAATTCATCAAGTAAAAATACAAGTTCAACTGGTAACCTTTTATTAGATTGTTGATTACATAACAATACTAATCTTTTATAAATCAAAGATACTACTACTGATACTAAAGTATAATATATTTTTGACTCGTCTGGTATGCAACAATATAATACTGTTGGCTCTTTTCCTAATATATCAAAATCAAAGTCAGAATTTGATGTTATATTTTCTACATTTACATCATCAAACAAAGTCATTCTTTCATTGAATATTGATGTTATACTTTTATAAGTATTTTCACTAGTAGAAATAATTGGTATTAATTTATCTTTACTTTTAAATCCATAAGGTTTTGCCTCTACATATTTCCTTAATGATTTTATATTTTTATCTGTCATAGAACTATTTTGAAATTTTTTCATAGATGTTAATGTTATTTGTTCTCTTTTAATTTTTCCATCGGCATAATCTTCTAAAAATAAAAAAATAATACCATATAGTAAATCACTCGCACTATTATTCCAAAAAGCCTCTTTTGCAGTTTTATCAGCCATAATCATAGTGCATATATCATTTACTATTTGATTACACCCTGCATAATGTGTTATTGCTTCATTTTTATATTTTATTTTTAGTGCTTCTTCTTTTTCTTTATCACTCAATTTCTCGTTTTTATCAAAAAGTTCATATTCATTAATTGCAGTTTCAAGTAAATTAGAATGATTAGAAAACTCTGGATTTCTAAAATCTAATGTAAATACATTATAACCATTATCTTTAAACATCTTACTTGTTGTAGAAAAGATTTCGCCCTTTGGATCAGTGATAAAAACACTTTTTTTATTTTTGGCAGTTGCTATAAAACTGCATTCTGGAATAACTGCTGTCGCACTTTTACCACTACCAGTTGATCCTAGATAAATCCAATGAGGTGTTGTCATATCAAACCATACATATTTATTATCCTTTGAATAATAAACTGGAAAACCACTTTCAACAATATTACTTATTTTTTCTTTTCTAAAGTTCTTCTTAATTTCTTGAAAAGTTGACCACCTAGCACTACCATGTTCATTATTATCTTTAATTTTCTGCCTAGTTATAAGTGGTTCAATAAAATATAAAAAGATAATTATTAATACAACTATAACTAAAATGATAATATAAGGAATTGGCATAATTATCTTTCCATTTCTTCATCCATGGCAATTCTAACATCAAATAGCATATCTTCATCAATTACTTTATAATCTTTCATTTGTTCTACTCCAGTTTGTAAGTTAACTAATCTATCAATAATATCTTCTCTTACTTTTGGATCACATTTATCCAAAAAATAACCTATTGTTGTTAAAATAGGTTTATCAAGAAGTTGATTATCAAAATCATATACTTTTAAATTTTCAGTATGACCAAGTTTTTCATTTACATCTACAATAATATCTGGTAAATCTTCATACCTTGCTACTATTTCATCAGTCCCATCATCAATATATACTAACCTTTCGTTATTATTAAGTAATTGTTTTATTTCTTCTTCATTATACATTTTTAGTATTCCCTGATTCTCGTTCATTATTTTTATCCTCCTTTACTAAACTTTCTAAAAATTCAGTTTCACATTTAATTGATGTTATATATAAATGTGCTAAATCTTTCTCTAATTTATTTTTTGTATTTTTCATTTTCGTTTCGTATTTACTGACAGTCCTTAAATTATCTTTAATCTTCATATTAATCAAAGTAATTATCTTGTTATAATCTTCGACTGTTTTTTGCATATTAGCAAATTCTAAATTTAATTTTGAAAAATCCATGTTATTTTCCCTCCTTTATTTCCTTAACATATATTTTTCTATGATATATAAGTAATTCTTTAGTTAAAGTTTCATCTTCATATATCCAATATCTACTACCCCAAAAATTTCTCCATAATATCTTAAACCTTTTAAACATAATTATCTTTCCATTTCATCTTGATAAAAATCATAATTATCATTATCAACTGCTTGTAAAATGTCAGAGTAATCCATATCAGCAACTTTATCCATAAAAGAATTATCTTTTGCATAGCACTCTGTTAAGAAAAAAGCAATTTGAGGTGCAGATAAATTCATGTATTCATCATCAAGATATAAGTCATAAGCTAGTTCTTTAATATCAGTAACTATATCATCACTTATATTAATATCTTCATTTTTTGCAACATCATAAATGCTGTCATAAATACTATAAATTGTTAAATTAGATTTATCTTCATTTGATAACATTTTGTAGCTTTCTAAACTGTTCATCTTTTTCCTCCTCTCTTGAACACTTGCTTGATATAACACAAGCACAATATAAAAAAAGCAATAAGAACACTCCTATTGCCATTAAAATAATCTTTATCATAATTCTTCCTTTCTTCACAATAAAAAAGACCAACTAACTATATTAAGTTGATCTCCTCGATAAATTGTAATTTGTATTACTTTTTATTTTTTGCATTTTTAATGCAAACAACTAAAACATAAATAACATATATAATTATCAGTGCTCCAATAATAAACATTGGAATATCTTTTACAGAAAAAATATAATCTGGCATATACATTTCTTTAACCCAACGTCCATCATTGAAAACAAGTGAGTAAATAATTCCAAGAATAAGTAGAACTACTAAAGATACTCCCATTGCTACAATTTTCTTTACTTGTTTCTTTTCCATGAAATACACCTCCAATTATAATTTTACCACACTGTAATAGTAAAACAAATACTAAATGCTCAAGATTTTTTTATTATTTTTTCAATAGAGTTTTTAAACCATTTTTAAATTCTTTTCTTTTTAAGAAAGTCATAACTATTACAAAGCAAGAATATACCAAATTTCCTATAAATGGCTGTGTGTTATATTTTGTTGTTAAAGAAGCACTAATACAACCAAAAATTATTGCTAATACTAATACAACCCAATTTGAATTTTTAATTCTATTAATATATAAATAGCCTAATGGTATATATATAAGACTTACTATTAACTTAACGATATAATCTGGTACATTAGGCAAATCAAAAGCTATATTTAAAGCACTACCATTAAATATTAATGATAATAATATAATAATACCTCCAAATATATAGAATCCTCCGATAAATGTTATTACTTTTGATTCTTTCATAAAATTTCCTCACTTTCAAATTACTATTTATCTATCTGATAATATTATATCATAGGTTATTTAGTTTTATCATCATAATTGAATAATTTACTAAACTCTTGTGATGCTTTTTCCATTTCATAATTAATATTTTTTATGGCTTTCTCTATTTTATGCTTACTAGGAAATCTAGAAATATAACTATTACCTTTAAAATAATTATATAACACTTGCTTTCTTCTTTGCTTATCACTAAAATTATTTCGTTTACTATTTTGATAAACAACTTCTTGTATTAAATCATCAATAGTGATTTTATCAGTATTATTCTTATTTTTTACATACATAGAAATATGATTGTATTTATACAAAGCATGATTTACTATTGAATTATAAATATAGTTATCAATATATTCTTCCTTTTTATTAACAATACTATTATCTGCTATCAACTCTTTAATATTATTATTTTTATTTAAAGTATCGAAATAATCATTAAGTTTTTCTAAATCTTTATTTATATCTTTTCTACTAGCATATAAAATAGATGTTTCATCATTAAAAAGATATGATTTAATTTTTTTAGTCAGAGTCTTGATTTCTTTACCTAGTTCATTATCTTTAATGGAGTTATATTTTACTTTTTTAGATGTTTGACTATTTTGCTCTCGATATTTCCTTATTAACTCGCCTAGTTTTAAAATATCTTCTTCAACATAAATCTCACTTACATTTCTTAATGCAAAATTCTTTTCATTTGGATTAAAATATGATTTTAAATAATCAATATCTTCATTAGTCTTCTTGAGTAATGGTGTATAATATTTTTCTCTTTCAATAGCAAGTTCTACTAATCTTTTTAAGTATCTTTGCTCATCAAGACTTATTTTACCTTTTCTTCTATAATTAACTTTACTATCACAATATAAGTAATTTGGCTTTTTTTCAATAAAAGCAAAATGAATATGAGGCTGGTGTTTTCTATTAGTATGAACTGCAAAAACAAAACTCATATTTTTCATGTCTTTAAAACCACAATACTTTAGAAATTGAGGCATTACCTCTTTTGCTATTTTTTGTTCTAATGTTTTTATATCTATATTTTCATCAAGATATTCTTTTTTAAAACTTAAAATACCTTTCCAGAGATTTGAATTTTCAATATATTTTTTATAATCAGTTTTGATTTTTGCTATATCTTGTTTGGTAGCATAAGATCCATCCTCCATTACAAGATTATATTTTTCTCCTCTCGTATGTCCCATGTAATACTCGAACATACCAACTGTTTTTTTCTTTTCATCAGAATAATAATCAATCATGTCATCAACATCTTTTAATCTTTCTTCTTTATAATTTAATGATTTGTTTTTATTATCTCTACAAGTAAGTGCTAGACTGTATCTACTTTTAAATACAACATTAGGACTTTTTTTACTCATTGAAAGAGTCCTTACTATTTAATATTTCATTAAGACATTTATCTTCTTTTATATCAGCATTTGATAAGTAGCCAAAGTTAGCAAAGTGTTGTTGAGATAATTTAAAATGCTTATATTGTCTTTTAGAAATTTTTTCTAACTTATCATCTATATTCTTTAATTTTTCATCTATTTCTTTTAAATAATTAATTTCTCTTGGCTCGTTAATATATTTTTCTAAAATAGATGCAACAACTTTATTTACTGATGTGGTATTATCATTTGCTACAAGATAAAGTCTATCATAAATATAATCTTCTAATCTAACTGTTAGTTTTTTCATCTTCAATACTCACTAAATTAGTTATACGAAGATTATTTTTTTCATCTCTATCAATTATGAATGCTACAAACTTTGGATTATGTACTGCTTTTCTAACATAATTTACAAAGTTATGTTCTGCTTTATCTTTATCAAAAATTGTTCCTTTTGTTTGATAATGAGATTTAGAATCAGAAAAATAATCTTCTCCAAATATTTTATATTTCTTCATCCATGAGTTTAACCTTTTTTGTGGAGTTCTATCATCTAACATATTTACATCAAACTTACCTTCAGTAAATATTTCTTTTGCAGTCTTTTCGCCATGAGATAATTTTTCTTTAACAGCCCAAAGTTTAAAACTATTTTTATAAAGTATCTGACTTTTATTTCTAATTCTAACAACATTAGGATTACTTAATAAAACTTTTATTTCTTCATCAGTATAAATTCTAGTCTTGTTCATCTTCTTCCTCTCTTTCAATTTTTTTATTTTGCATTTCATAATATTTATCAAACTTTTCTATGTAAGAATTATAGCCAAGTTCTATTAGATAAGTTAGCATTTTATTGAAACTTAAATTATTCTTAATTGATAAAAGTTCTATTCTAGTTTTTAAATTATTATCAATTCTTAATGTAGTTCTAACTAAACCTTTTACCATTTTACAAACTCCTTTCTTTAATTTATGGGTAGCCACTTTCTACTTTTTTAAGGTATTTTTTTTAATAAAAATATTGCATATTTTTAATGGGCATAAGAAGAACGACACCACAAACCCTTTTATTCCTTATGGCATAAAGGGAAAATAGTGGTGTCTTACTATTTTTGCATTTGCAAAAATGACTACTTTTAATAACAAAAGTGGCTACCCTATATAAAAAATACCTTTAATATAAACAAATATTGTGGCTACCTTTTTCTTTAAAAGTGGCTACCATCATAAAATAGCCATTATAAATGTGCTTCCTTTAATTTCCAAGTGGTGGTCTAAAACCAGTATTAGGATTTTTAAAGTCATTAAAGTCTGATGAACTACTTAATGTAAAATCAATTAACTGCATTCCATCAACTAATTCTCTATTTTCATTTTCTACTTGATAATGTAAATGATTACCAGTTGAATATCCAGTAGTTCCTGCTGATGCAACTTGTGTCCAATGACTTACTGTATCTCCTTCTTTCACTTTCGCACTATTAGGATAAAGATGAGCGAATATTACATAATAGGTTTCATCATAATCACTATCACATTTTAAGGTAATTGTATTGCCAACACTATTTCCACTTTGGTCGTAAGGAAGATTAGAATCTTGAGTAAAGTTTACTTTTTCAACTACTCCATCACAAACTGAATAGACTGGTGTTTGGGCTGGAACTGCTAAATCCCAACCATTGTGAGTATTACTTTCGCCATAAACTGTTCTTTGTTCATTAAAGAAACTTGTTACAGTAAACTCACTTTTTAACGGAAAATTGA
This sequence comes from Candidatus Alloscybalousia intestinigallinarum, assembly GCA_018716115.1. GTDB lineage: Bacteria > Bacillota_I > Bacilli_A > RF39 > UBA660 > Alloscybalousia > Alloscybalousia intestinigallinarum. The sequence goes on along the minus strand of DVKF01000024.1, from coordinate 12,940 downwards.
AATGTCCTGTACTTACTACAAGATAATCTTTATTTTCTTCTATATTAGCATTAGTGCAAGCAGTCATATTTTTTACTCTTTGATCTTCGCAAACACTTTCTATTTCTCTAGCAGTTTTTGCCTCTTTATTTTGATTCATTGTATATAAAATATCTAGTGTTAATGATGTATCTTCCAAATAAAAATATAATAGTCTTTGTAGTGGAACGTAACCATCTTTTAGGTATGAATTAAGTGCAGTCTTATAAGAATCTGCATATTCTTCGTTATGCTGGACTTTTTCTTTTGTAAGTTTTGTTCCAAAAAAATCAAAAATCATTAGCACACAAATTAAAATTACCATTGCAAAAGCGACTGATAAAATGGTACTACCACCAATAATTTTTAAAATAATATTTTTCTTTTTCTTTTTATTCATTATTTATATTTACTAAAAATAGAGGAATAATAATGTTCCCCTTTTGAAATAATTTCTATTAATATTTTCTTTGGAATTAAGTCTAACAAGAAATCCATAAATGATTCATTTGGATCATCAAATTCATCAAAATATATTTTCTTAAACTCTTTTCTTAACTGCCGACCACTTAATCGTTTCATACTTTAACTTCTTCTCCCATCAGTTCAACTTCAAGTGGTGTAGCAACAATTTTAACTCTTATTCTATTCTTTGAATTAATTGTAAGCAAAAACTCTCCCATCTCTGCTTGCATTAAAAATTCTTTTTGTGTATCAGTTAATGGGTTTTGATAGAATAATTTTAAATAAGTTGTTAAGTCATCTTCTTTTAACATTCCAACTAATTGATACTGACAATTGTTAAAGATTGCCGTTGCACTCCTAACTGAATCATCATCTCCTAAAAAGTCATGAATACTTTGAGTTGCTGGAATAAATGCTCCATGATACTTTCTAATTCTTCTTGCAATTTGTTCAAAGGTAAGCAATACCTCACTATCAGTATTCTTTAAATATAAGTGAAACTCATCTACTACTACTGCAATATTTTTAATTCTCTTTTTATCTTTCTCTTTATCATTTACTATCTTATTTCTTACGATAATATTATTTAGATAAGTAAGTAAATTTACTAACTGAGTAGTTATAATTCTTTTGTTTTTACTATATAGCAAGTCTTTAACATTAAATGCAATTAAGTTAGCATCAAGATTTACTGATGTATAACCATTAAATAACATTGCATCAGTTCCAACTTTAAATCTATCTAACAATATTTCCAACTTATCAACTATTTTTAATTGTTCTGGGTTAGTAATCATATTACGATAATCTGGTAGAAATTCTATCAAGTCAGAAAATATTGGATAATCAGTATTTTCTAATTTTTCTAACCTAGATATTTTTGTGTTTTTTGTTATGCCAAATCTTTTATATAGTTTTTCAATCATATCTAGCATAACTACTACTTCACTTTCTTTTATTTCTTCAAAAGCACATTTAATAAATGTTTCTAGTGATCCTAAATGTTTAGCAAGAGGACAATCTTCATAATTAATTGAATTTATATCTCCATCTTCTTTTTCTTCTTTATCACTAGGAAGAAATCTTACTTGTAGTGGATTAATGATACCCCCGCTAGAAGAATACATATCAATATACTCTCCTTTATTTTTCCTAACTAATTTTTCATACTCGCCCTCTGCATCAAACAAAAAGCAAGAATTACCACGATTAATTTCATTTATAATCATTTTCTTTAATGTAAAACTTTTACCACCACCAGTTGATGCAATTATTGCTAAATTACTTGATGGTCGTGTCGCATCTTTATGAAACAAGTCAAATATTGTTGGTAAAGCAGTATGAATATCTGATCCTAAAATATAACCTGTTTCATCATTAAAATGAGTAATCGTAAGTGGGAATGATGCTGATAAAGTTAAACTTGGAAGATAGTTATGATAATCTTCAAAACCATTTTTAGTTATATCAAATGCTTGCCAACCTTCCATTTGCCTCATTCTAGGAACATCCAATTTAATTTGAAATACATCAGCAATTTTCCTTAATTCTTTTAACTTTTCTTCACGTTGTTTTTTATTACCATTTATTACGATAATAAAATCAACTTCTTTGATTTTTTCATCGCCATTTTTAATTTGCGTCATTAATGCTTGAAAGTTCTCTCTTTCAGTATCCATTTGAGTAGCATCTGATAATTTTCTAGTAGTGCTTCTTTCGGAAACTAAAAATTCATAATTACTATCTAGTCTTCTAACCAGTTCTTCAGTTGGTATTGTATCTTTAATATGAATACAACATCTTGTATCTGGAACATTAAATAGTTCTTCAAAAAATAACTCATCTATAAATGGTGGTAATCTTTTAATTGTTACAACTTGTATTTCTGTATCATCTGATTTTATATAACCTACTGTTTCATTAATAAAAAAAGGAGTGATTAGTTCTACTAAATCGCTCCACATTAATTGTTCTATATTAGCATTCGATAAATATAAGTTTATCAAAAACTGATATATCTCTAATTTATTTGTAATCATTTGAATATGTAATCTAGGTGTCATATTGTAACAATGCATTTCTAGTTCTTCTGATGTATGTTCTAATGCTTTATCATTATCACTAATTAATACAAAATAATATCTACTTGTAGTAGTAAGATTTTGTTCTTCTAATATTTCTAATCTATCATATCTTTCTTTTAAAAATGTTAGTTTTTCTTCATCATTAGCAAATTCTTCCATTAGTCTATTGTAGTAATCTTTATTAGCATTTAGATCTATCTTATCATCTAACTTGTATATTCTTAAATTTAATCCTTTTAATTGATAAAGAAATTTTAATTGATTAAAAAAGTTTTGCTTTTGATTATTTGATGTTAGTGATAAATCAATAGCATCAACCGAAAAAACTCTTGCAAAACTATTATCACGAAGTTTTATAATTCCATTATCATTTACTACTTCTGCATTGGTAAAACTTTGAGCATTTTTAAACTTTCTTTTTAAAACACTTTTAGTTATGTATTTTTGTTTTGAATTATCTTTCTTCTTAACAAACTTTTCTATAACTTTATGTTCTTTCTTTTTCTTTTTTTCATCTTTAGTTACTTGCTTTTTCAAAGTTATCCACCTCTCCTTTCCTTTGATATACATATATCTTATTTCTAAATAAATATCTAAAAATTAAACCTATTACTTTATACATTCTATTTTTCTTACTAACATTAATAGGTAATAAACAAAAAATTCCAATCATTAATCCAACAATAGAAGGTATTTTGAGTGGTGTAAAGCAAAATAAGACTATAAATAAGATTAATATTGGTAAAGCAATAATAATATCAGATACCTCGATACCTTTAAAACCTAAATTTCTTTTTATTGATTTTACTGTAATATACATAAATTCATTCCTCCTATATCATGTTTTTTCTTCGGTAATAAGATGTATTATAACTCGCTCGTGGCATTACTCTTCTTACAGTATTATGCAAACTACTTGCTCCTGCATTTACAAAGGCATCACTTGCACTAAACTTATTGCCACTAGGTTTACTTCCCATTTTTTGACCAGCCATATACATTCTTGTTCCCATAGCACTAGCAAATCTCTGCATTCTATTTGGTGTTTGTCCACCAGATGGATCAACTGCACCCATTACTCCTAAAGCAAGTCCTGCTTGAGATAAAGCATGAGAGCCTACTGCTTTTCCACCTTTCATAGCAACACCAGTACCTAAAAGAGCTCCACCAAGTGTTGCTCCTGCTCCAATAGTTGCTCCAATTCCAGCCATTTTGCCATAACCCATTAATGACATTAATTGTTCTCTACCACTCGCTGCACTTACATTTGAGCCAATAAATCTGTTAATCACTTGACTACCAGTCATGATAAATGTCGCACAGCCAAGATATAATAATACTTTAGTTGTAATATTCATAAACGAATTACTAAAGAATGTCGTAACACTTATTTCTTGCATTACCATTACTGTTAGACTGACTATTAACATTACAACTGCACTTTGGAGTGCGAGCGATACTAATTGTTCAATAACTGCACCTCGCCTTTGTTTATTACAAACACTTGTTGCAAATATTATTGGTGCTATTGAAAATAGAAATAAAAATTCTATTTGCCTTCTTCCTAACATAATTCCAGCAAAGAATAAACTATATAGGAAAAAGCCACCACTTAATACTGCCATAATCCAATTTATTTCGTATTTATAATCTTTTTCATCAGATAATATTACTCTTGATTTAGTTACATATTTTGACAAATATAATTCATCATTATCAAATGAGCCACTACTTACTAATTCTGATATACTTTTGCTTTCATCAAACTTTTCGCTATTCTTATAACCATCTCTATAAGAAATAAACATTGTAAGCATTGAATCACTCATTTTTGAATTGCTGGACGTTTCAAAAATATTTCCTGTATAGTTAGATAGTGTAATAGAAAAGTTAGATACTTGAACAAATAAAAACGTGGATAACATAATAAGCGTCCCACATTTTACTGCCTCCATGATAATCATTTTAAATGTTGTTTCTTCATCTGGATCTAGCAATTTATTTACAAATCGCCATACTATAAAAAGTGCAAACAATGTTACTGCTATTGCCATAGCACCATTATAAAAATTTATGAATGTTTGATTGCTTGATAATGAGTTAATTATATCAAACGCATTAAGTTCTTTTATAATCTGCAAAAGTCCATCGATTAAATCATAAATAAAACTTGTTAAATACCAACCTAGACTACGTAATAAGTCAAAAACTTTTGTCATCATAAAGCATTACACCTATGTAAATAATTTTATAATAATATTAACTAATGATATTGCTAAAATTATGCCGAATATTCCAAGTAATGTCTGTAAAATTCTCGTTTTTACTCTAGGCTTTTGATCGACATCTACTACTGCATACATAATAAAACTAACTACTAATGCAATGCCTGCAAGTGATATGCCTACTGCTAATGCCCAGTCAGTTATTTGTTTAATTACATTTAAAACAGTATCTATTGTATAAGTTCCACCCTCTAATTGTTGAATTGCTAACGTACTTAAAAAATTCTTCATTATATTCACCCTTTCCTTTATTCATATACAAAAAAATAACTGTGCAACTATTACCCAATAATTGCACAGTTTTATATTTTATTTTGACATATCTTTGTTGTTATTCTCTAATCTATCCGATAGTGTGTCATTCATATAAGAATTAACTAATTCTTTATTACAAATAACATCTTCAATATCAACTTTATCATCATTACCTGCTACAAAGTGTTTACCATCAAACGAATTATCTTTATCACTAAAGTTTCTTTCAAATATTAATGGTACTGTACTCTCACAATTGGAATGATAGATTGCAAAAAAGCCTTTTTGTTTAGCTTTTAATTCAGCATCTAAATAAATATTATTATCAACGATAAAACCGATAACCTCATAATATTGATTAAACTCTTTACTATATGCTTGTCCTCTTACTAATGGACCTATTTCAGTAGGTTTTAATTCAAATTCTTTTGTATTTGAGTTTTTAATAATATCCAAGCATCTTTTAATTTTTTCTTCCATAGTAGAATTATCTAATTCTTTCATAGACTGATAATACCATGTACTATTTTCAATTATCTCTGATTTTTCATCTAAAACCTCTTTAATAAAAATATTGCTTTTAGTCATATAACTTTGTTCTTTATCAGTCCATAAATCTAAATTAGTAAAGAATATTTGATCATCATAGTCAAATCCTAGAAAATAATATTTTTTATCATCAACACCTATAAATGCTTGTCCTTTTTTTAATTCATCTTTCAAGTTCATCATGCTCCTTTACTCTATCATCATTAAAGCAACATTGTAAACCACCATAACCACATATCATATACTCGCCATCATCTAGTGTTATATAACTATGTAGATTGTATTTATCAATTTCCTTTTTTAGAGTATTAATATCTTCATCAATAAATTCTTCATCTTCTTTTAATTCTTCCCAATCGTTATAATCAATATGACACATATCAGCATCACTTTCACAAACATAATCATATACGTATTTAAGTAATGGACTTGCCTCACTTACTTTTGGTAAATTAAATTCTAATCCATTGTTTTCTTTGATTAGTTCTGTTAATGAATCTATAATATCCTCTACTGAAGATGAATTATAATCACAACTAAGATCAGAGGTATTGTAATATTCTATTGCATTGACTGTATTTTTAGTTTCGGTATCTTCTACAATGTAATTGACATATAAATCATCTGCATTGTTCCAATAACTTAATATTTTATATTGATACTTACTCATACTTATCTTTCCATTTCATCTTTTGATTTATCTTTTAATTCTTGAACTTGACCATCGGAAGTATAAACTTTATTATTTTTTCTATCAGTAATTTCAAAGCCTAAAATATCTATTGCTTTATCTTTATATGTTTTTCCATCTTTTTCAACATCTTTTGTATAAGTAGATATTCTTCCTTTAACAGAGATCCAATCTCCTTTTTGGATTTCAATACCATAAGTATTTACTAATTCTCCCCTTAAAACAATAGGGACATATTGAGTATTACCATTATTATTTTGTGCTAAATCGAATCTTAACATTTTCTTACCATTTTGATTGGTATAAATGTTATTTATATTAGCAACATTCCCTTCTAATTCAAAACTATTTTTAGAGTTTCTTACTTCTCTTTCTTTTTCATTATTCATCTTTCTTTTTCCTCCTTCATTTTATTAAATCTTTCATATATTTTTTATATAAAGTTAAATCAGTTCCATCCATGCTTTCTATTTTGCAGTCATTATCTTCTAAAAATTGCAAAAATTCCATATTATGAACTGTATTTCTTGATAATTGTGTTATATCTTTAATTATCACTTTGGAGTATTCTCCATTTTCAATATCTTCTTTTAAGTCATTTAATTCTTTTCTATCTAAATCTAACCTATTTTTTACTTTATCAAAGTAAAGAGTATAATCGTAATTTTTCATAAGACACCAATCGGCTACTCGGTTTAGAAAAAAATCAATCGACTTTCTACTTTGGTCTTTAAAACTAGCATATACTGCAACTTTTTCCATTTGATTTTCCTACCTTTCCAAGTCATCTTGTACTTTTTCTGTTTCCTTGTTAAAGCTAGATAAAGCACTATCTAAATCATGTCCAAAGTAATGACCATGTAACCAACTACCTGTTTCTTTATCTAAATCAGAAACAACAATGAATTGTTTACTTTGAATAGCATAGACTAATGTATATTGGGTATTGCTTTCTTTTAAAACAACACATCTACCCATTCCACTATTTTCAAATTCCATATTAATAATTCTCCTTCTCTATTAATTTGCCAACAAAGACAACTTGTTTATTTGTACCACTAATACAAGTAATTAAAGTAATATCAGAGCCAGTTGTTTGCCTTAAACTTACAGTTCCAGTTTTTTCAACCTCATATCTATCAGTTATCTCATAAATATATTTAATGTTTTCATAATATAAATAAACTTTATCTTCCATTTCTAAATTATTTAATTTTCTAAAATAAGCATGATAACCACTACCAGAATGAGATGCTAAAATAACATGACTATTAGTTTGTTCATTTGGAAATATTGATTCTTTTAAGGTATATATATTTATATCAACATCATTATATTTACTGTTTTTATCAACTAAACCTCGTTTTAAACTGATTTTTGGGATTTCTAAAACTGCTATATAGTTTATAACACTTTCCTTTTTACTTTCTTCTTCAACTTGCTCTTCAGTTGTTTCTTGTTCTATTTGTGGTATTTCTTGAAAAAATATTTCGATACTTTTTTCTTCTTGCTTGTGATTTTCATATAAACCATAGTATTTATAGACAAGCAAAAAAATACTACCAAGAATAAGAAAAGCACTTATTATAATCAACAAGTGCTTATTTTCTATTTTTGCTTTTCTTTTTAGCATAAATAATAATTCCTATACCTGATAATAAAAGTGTTGCTGAAATAATTTCAATAAGAATGTCTTTTTCTTGTAATGTATTAGGAACTTCAACAATCTTTTCATTAGTCATATCTGCTTTAACAATTTCTCCGTTTTCAGTAATAGAAAACCACATTTTCTCCTCGTTTAAAATATACCCATCTGGTGCATCTGATTCTAAAATAAAGTATTTGCCAACTGGTAAATCAGTAATAATGATTTTTCCATTCTCATCAGTTCTTCCCTCAAAAACTTTAACTCCATTTTCTGTAAAAATTTCAATTTTCGTATCAGGTAGTGGATCTCCAGTTACTAAATCAGTTTTGGTAAATTCAAGTTCGCCTTTTGGATACTTATTATCAAGAGTAAATGTTTTATATACCACTTCAGTATATTGATCTTCATAAACAAGTTCAAACTCGTATGTATTTGGATCAAGAACATTGTTATTAGCAGACTTGATTTCCTTTAGTGTATATTTTCCTAAAGGTAAGTTATCTATACTTGCATAACCATCTTTGTCAGTAACTAAAATAGTAACTAATTCGCCTTTCTTATAATAAGTTTTTCCTCCAACAATTATATCTTCATTTGCACGAAGTTCAAATTCTGCTCCTTCAAGTTTAATTTTTTCATAATGATAAGAGTCATCCTCAATGATAAGTTCTTCTCCAGTTTTATTGATTTCTACTTTTCCTTTAACTTGAGTATTTTCAAATTCCACTTCAACAATAGCACCAAATACATTATCATTAATTAAAGTAGAATCATCTCCAATAGCAAATGTTAAGGCTTCTTCATTCCATAAATAACCATCTAACTTTTGGTCTTGTTCTTCTAAACGATAAGTTCCACTTTCTAATGGTAATGGTGTAAGTAAAATTCCCTCATCATTAGTTTCAAAAACACATTGTTCTTTGTCTGTAACTTGACATACATATTCGTTATTTTCAACATCAAAAATTTTAAATTTAATTCCTGCTACTGGAATAGTATTTCCAGTTTCTGAATCAATTTTTATAACTTTTAATCTAGCAGTAATTTCTGCATTTGCAAGCAACTTGTAAATTGGATCTTCTGAATATTCATTTACGACTATTTCAAAATCTTCTACCATTTCATGATCTTCAGTTGAACTTACTTGCCTAACTGTATAAGTTCCGTATGGTAAAGTTGCTGTTGCATAACCGTTTTCATCAGTAGTAATACTTGTTACTTTTTCGCCAGTTGACTTTAAATATATATCAAAAGTTACATTAGGCTCACCAGTTAAGAATCCTGTTTCATCACTAGCATAAACTTTAAATATTTTTAAATCACGTTCAATAACTTTCTCTGTAACATCTACCTCTGGATACAAGTCATCTTTCGTAATATTAAAAAAATACTTGGTTTCGTTAAGTTCATATCCAGTTGAGGATTTTTCTTCTTTTAGAAAAAACGTACCTAAAGATGGCAAATAATCACTTGTTACATATTCTCCACCTTTTGAAATAACTTCGCCTACTCTATTTCCTTCTAAATCATAAATACCATATACTGCACCATCTAAAGTTGCATCTCCTTGAGCAATGCCCAAGCCAGTATCCATGTCAACTTTTTTTACTGATACCTTACCACCTACGATTTCAATTTTTAAATTTACATCAATCGGATCGTAAGCTCCTCTCATCATTAAATCTTGTGATGTAGGATGATAATAAATAATCGCAGGATGTGAGTAATTTTTATCTCTTTTACTGATAGTAACACTACCATCGCCAACATCATTTGCAGTGATACTTAATGTGTTTCCACTAATAGAAGCACTAACATTATCAGTATCAACAACTTCAAACTTATTTAATACATTGTTAGAATCAGTTAATTCTACTGTATCTCCAATAACCATATCAATAGTATCATTAGTTATATTAGGGCTAATATTATGTTCTTCTACCAAACGATTTAACTCATTAATTTCATTTGTGTATTTAGTAATTCGATTTCCATTAAGTGAATCAGTAAAATAAATGTCATAACCATGAGGTACTGTTTGCCATATTAAATATTGAGTTACTGTATACCAATGTATGTCAGTATGGTTTCCATATCCGTAACCATAATATGCAAGCAAAGTAATTCTTCTCCATTGCTCTTGTGTCATCTGTCCTACATAGGATTGGTCAAAATCTTGTCCTGGATAAACAGCTCCATCTGAAACTGGAGTACCAGGTTCAATACAGTAAACGAAACTTCCATCGGAATTTCTAGTAATTACTGTCATCTGTTGGTATTTTCTTGTACTTTCTTTTACCTTTAAGATATAATCTCCACTTATCCATTGAGATTTATCATTAAAAGTTTCATTATATGTTGATGCATTTACTGTTGGCACACATGAAATTCCAATCAACAATAACATCAAACCATTAATTATCTTATTTTTTATCTTCTTCATAAATTCCTCCTATTTTTACCAAAAGAAAAAAGCCTATCAAGGCTTGGGAATATCTGGATAAGCAATATAGTTATTATTTCCATCAAACATAGTCAACATATAGTACATAACACCACAGTCATCAGTAGTATAATCGCAAAAATATCCGTAATACCCATATTCTTTTTTATAAAGTTCTCCAACTCTATTACATTCTGCCATAGAATCAAAGTCTGCTCTAAAAACTGTATAAAATTTTTTAGGTGTGCAACTAGGTTCTTCTACTACTGGTGGAGTTATCGTTTGTGGTGGAGTTGGTGTTGTTGTTTGCTGGTTATTAGTGTTAGTATCATTTTTAGGAGTTGTATATGTTTCATTTGTATTAGCCTCACTTTGTGGCATTTCTTCCTTTGGTTTTTCTTCTATTTGTTCTTCTTTATTTTCAGTTTCAAGTTTTTCTTCATTATCATCTTCTTCTTTTTCTTCGGTTATACTTTCTGTTTTTAAATCAGAATTTAATTGTGTTTTTGATGATTGTTCTTTTGAAACATCTCTATTATTTATAATACCTATACCTATTACAGTACCAAAAAGAAATAATGATACTATAATTACCAAAATAACTCTTTTAAGCATCTTTCTTTTAGTGGTCATATAATTATTCAACTCCTAACTCCAAAATCGTTATATTGCCTTTTAATGCACTTTGACAACGGATATAACATATTCTATTTATCACTCTAAAAAAGAAATTTTGCAAGAGTTTTTTTGATTTTTTCTAAAAATTACGGTATTTTCTGTCGTTTATTGAAAATGTGCATTTTCATCACTCCTTTCAAAGTTAGTTTTTTGACAATGAGATCCCTATAAACTCATAAAATTAATGCAAAAAAAAGAGTCCAAAAAGGCTCCTACGGTTACTTTTCAATTTATTATTTATAAACAATTATATTAAATACGATACCAAATCTAATAATTGCACTATTCTTAATAGTATTAAATGCTTCTCTGCCTAAATCAAATTTAGTCCTTAATGATGCCTCTGATTTACCACATAATAAGCAATCATTAATATATGCATTTTCCTCTTTAGACATTATAGAGTATAATTTGTTAAGTTGAATATTAAACTCATTATAGGCTTGCTCACTATCAAGTTTATATTCAACTGCTTTACCAACAGGGTCAGAAACATTATTAGAGAATTGTTCTAATCTTGGTCTATAATTAGCAGTTAATCTAACATGATAGCCATTAATAAACTTATTTCTAGCTATTTTTAGTTCTCTTAACTTTTCTATAACTTTTTCATAAGTCGCTAGTATATCATAGCCTACCATTTCTTCTTTTGTTAATGTAAAATTGTCTGCATATTCTTCTTCGTAACATTGTTCATAATTTGTATTCAAAGTAACCACCCTTTCAATATAAAATAAAAGAGAGAAAATTAGAGGGGCAAAATCCCTTAACTTTCTCTCTTAATAATTCTTAATACATTATTTTTAGAGACTTTAAAAATACTCGCATTATTATAGCAACTATTTACACTCAAACAGCCAGCTGAAGAACATCCTTTTTTACTAGAAATCATCTTATAACCTCATTTCATAAAAAAGGGGCGAAAAAGTCAGTAACTGTTCTCAAAATAGAAATGATACTGCTTCTTCTACCCTAACAACTCTAAATTTTACTAATAATGACATCAGCCATTACATAACAAATAAATTGCCTTATATTCTAACGGTTTTAGAAATAAGTGTCAATAGTTTTTATTAAAAAAATAAACAAAAAGCAAAGAAATAATCTCTCTCTTTGCATAATTTGTTTATTTTACATTATTATACCACTTGACAAGATGGAGTCAAGTTTATTTCATGTCTATTTCATGTCGTTTTATGCTTTTTTTATGTCGCTTTTAAAATAACCACTTTTTTAACAATTTAACTCTTTTAAAATGTTTTTTTCAATAGCATCTAAAAGTTTTTCTTCAGACATCATATTTATATATTGTCTTAATTGATTGTATTTATTTATTGCAGTTTCTTTATCTTCCTCAATACCACCAAATACTCCAGAAATATCTAAATCATAATTGCCAACTGGGAACGATACAACTGCACCGTACTCAAATAATAATCTCTTATTTAAAGGTAACGGCTGATAATCTTTATCTAAAGCAATAGGATCGGTGTGTTCATAATTTATTAAGTATAACCCAAAGGAGATATTACCTTTATTAATATCATCTTTAAATATATAAACATCTTTCAAATCCCTATTACTATGATTTTGTGAAAAATCATCTGAATTAACTTCATTATCTATTTTTGATATTACTTCGTGTAATTCCTTATGTTGCTTATCTTGTAATTCTTTCATCAAGTTGAATATATTTTTTCTTTTTTCTTCTAGCATACTAAATCCTCTTTTCACTACACAAATACTAATTTGGACTTATGTAAATAATTGTACCACATAAATATGATATTTATAACCCATTTCATAAATTTGTCATAAATTCCC
>DVKF01000023.1 GCA_018716115.1 Candidatus Alloscybalousia intestinigallinarum | reverse complement strand
TTATTTATAGACATAAGTTTGTTCCTTTCAGTGTTTTTTTGTCAATTACATTGTATCAGACTTATGTCTTTTTGTTTAAACAAAAATAGCATTAGTGAAAATGTTCACCAACACTATTTATAATACAACCGGAATTTAAGCTCCAATTCTACATTTTTATTTGATTAAATGAAAAAGTCGGATATTAAACAACAACACAGTAACGATTTGCGACCGAGATACGATGGAACAAGTTACTCTACCTCTGGAAGAAGTTGTTTCTTACATTGAAGAAAGAATTAAGTTTTAATAGTTATAGAATCACTTGGTTTACTTTAACTGGACTGGTGATTCTTTTTCCTGTTTTTATTGGTTGAATCTTACTTATTTGTGATATAATTAATCTCGAAAGGAGTAGGGGTATGAATAAGAAGTTAACTGTCGTATTAATTGCGATTATCGTTGTTTTAGCTTTAGCGTTGGGGTTTGTTATTGCTAAACCATATTTATTTCCTGAAGAGGAAGAACAAGAAACAAGTGACAATCGTGATACGGAAGAAACTGAACGTAAAGAAGAACCAGAAGAAATTACTTATCGACAATTATATGAGGAATATTTAACAGATCATATTTTTAATCAAGAAGATTTTTCAGAGGTGATGGGATTGTTTCTAGATATAGAAAATCAAGAAAATCCTGTCTTTGTATTAAAATATTTAGATGAAAATAATGATTATCAAATAGTCTTATTAAATATTTCTGGTGATACAGTAGAAGCAAGTGACGAATATGATTCATTGAGTGTCCACTATTTATACAATATTGAAGAAGATGAAGTTGAGTATTTTATTAAAAACACGAATAATTCTACGTATCTTTCCATTAAAGATATCTTGGATAAAGCTAACGAGATTGAACAAGTGGTGACAGATGATTTGGATCAGACTTTTGTGTTAATTGATCAAACTATAGATTTTTATACTATAGAAGAAGATGAAATTGCTAATAGTATCAATAAAATAGATGCGAAACACACTGAACAAAATTCTAGTTCTGTAGCTTCTAAAGTAGATGATATTCGCTCAAATGTCTTACAGAAAGATCAAACCGGTATTTATAATTCTAGATATAGGATTCCATATGGTACTTATGTATATGGCGATGAATCAATTACCCTTTCAGCAGACGGTGCGGTTTTTGAAAAACGTGGTACTTCTGAAAGAAGTGGTAGTTTTTATCTACAATATGACAAGATTATCGTAAATGTCAATTCAGTTTCGCTTCGTACCTATGTTATTGAAGGCGATAATCAATTACGTTATAGTGATAGATATGATAGTAGAGATAATACGATTTGGAATTTACAATCGTAGTCAGAAGGCTTTACTCGAAAGTAGTAAAGTCTTTTTTGAATGGCGCTGAACAAATGAACAAATGAAAGTCATTTTGCTTGATTTTGTAAGGAATTTGTGCTATAATATGCGACATATAAAGAAGGGGAGTTGAAGTTTTATGGCAGAGAAAATGATAGCTCAAGATAAAGATAAAGAGTTGTTAGCATTAACGGATACACAGAATGAAAATAAGAAAAAGAATAAGAAAAAGAAAAAAAGAAAATTTAAAGTAGCTTATCTTACAATTGGTGGTTTAATATTAGGAACAATTGGTTCAGTCCTTGGAGCTGGTACACCTATATTAGTTGCTCTTTTCTCAGCCGGATTAATGGGTGCACTTGGTGGAACGATGACCGGGTTTATTGTGAAAGCGATTATCAAAACGAGTAGCGGTGCTAAAAAACTTGTAACCAAGTTATTTGGAAAAGAAGAAAAAGAAAATGTAGATGAAGAAGAAAAAGAAGAGGAAGCCGAAGAAACCAAAGAAAATGTATTCGATAAAGCTAAGAATTTATGGCAGAGTATCAAAGATAAAGTAGAACAGGCTAATCTTGCTCGTCAAGAAAAGAAAGAAGCTAAGCTAGAAGAACGAAAGAGAAAAGAAGAAGCGCAAGAAGAAGATTACGAAGAAGATTATGAGGAAGATCAAGAGCTAGAAGATAAGCCTAGTTTCAAAGAACGATTATTTTCTAAGTTCCATCGTAAAGAAAAAAAGAACTCTTCTAAGGTAAAGAGTATCTTGACATTAGATGATGACGAAGAGTTAGAGGAAGAAAAAGATGAACAGTTAGATTCTTCTAATCAAGATGAAAATCAAGATTTAGAAGCTACTCCTAAGAAACCACAAGAAGATAATCCATTATTTACTCATCGTTTAAAGAGAAGTGAATTAAGAAGACCAAAATATGTAATATTTGAAGAAATTTATAAACAACCTTCAGAAACGATTACAACATCGACTGGTCGCCTTTCTGTCAATACAGAACAGTTCCTTAAAGATGCAAAAAAACAATTGGATGTTTTAAATGAACAATTAGTTCGTACACAAGATGAGATTCTTCAATTAGAAAAACAAATCGGGGATATCTATAATGCCCCTACGAAGAAAATGGTTAGATAAAAAGATCTGTTTCGGTTAACGGATCTTTTTTTCTATTTTTTAATAAGCTCTTTAAACTGTTCATATAAAATTGCGCAAATTAAGTTTGGACGTTCTAGATAAGGGAAATGACCTACTTTATCTATGACAATTAATTCGGAATCAGGAATTTTTTGATGCATCAAGCTAGCATCTTGGATAGGGGTAGAGGTATCTTTGTTTCCCCAAATAATTAGAGTATTCGCTTTAATTTTTTCTAAGTAATGGCGGAGATCTTCATGAATCACATTTCTAAATGTTGGTCGCATGTTCTCTTCTAAATTACGATAATCAGAGGATGCAAAGATAGAAAAGATTTTGGCAAGATATTTATTTTGATATTTTTTAGGAAGTAAGTGGCTTCCTTTTTTAAGTATCTTATAAATGGTATTTCTTAGAATAGAACGAATTGTTTTCTTAGGTTTAATTCCCGCACTATCCATCAGTGCGATATGCTTAAATGGATAATGATAATATCCTGTTAGCGTAATAATGATTCTACCACCAAAGGAATGACCAATTAGGATGGGATCATTAAGTTCTAAACTTTGTATCCAGTTATAGATAATATCTGTATAATCGTAGATAGTTAAATCTTTATCTGGAAAATTACTATTTCCAAAACCAGGATAGTCGACAATGTAGATGGTAAAATCCTCTTTTAAATATTCGATAATATAATTCCACGAAGTTCTAATGTCTCCCCAACCGGGTAAAATAATTATACTTTGTTTACCACTACCATATTTCTCGTAATAAAGATTACCAAGCTCATAATGATAGTTCATATTTTTCACCTGTTATATTGTATGCAACAAGTGTGGACGAGTTTATCTTGTTGTGAAATAAATATGTCAACTTATGTAAAAATGGTATAAATAATTGGAAACTATGATATAATAATATTGTCTAGAAGAAACGATAATTGTCAACATATAAAACCGACTAAAGTGACGATACGGGAGTTCGGATCTATAGTTTGTGTTGAATACCCAATCAAATTGGGGATCCTAAGAACTATGTATGGACACCCACCTGTAATTATGCAGGTTTTATCGCCTGACAACCGTTCTTCTGGATTTTTGTTTGGAGTGATTTAGGTGTTAGAAAGATTAGAACAGTTAATTGGTAAGGAAAATATCGATAAGATTCGTTCAAAGAAAGTCGCTGTGATTGGACTTGGTGGAGTCGGAGGTTACGTAGTAGAAAACTTGGTTCGTAACGGAATTGAACATATTGTTTTAATCGATCATGATACTGTTGATATTAGTAATAAAAATCGCCAGTTGATTGCCTTGGATTCTACTTTAGGAATGAAAAAGGTCGATGCTTGGCGTAAGCGAATAGAAGATATTCATTCTACCTGCCAAGTAACTACTTTGGATTGCTTTCTAACTGCAGATAATATAGATATTTTGGATCAATATGATCTCGATTATATCGTCGATGCTTGTGATACGATAACGACGAAAAAAGCACTGATTAAGAAAAGTCTAGAACTAGGCGTTGGGTTTATCTCTTGTATGGGAACGGGAAAACGACTTGATCCTAGTAAACTAGAGATTATGGATATTAGGAAAACGGATTATGATCCGATTGCGAAGCATTTACGTAAATTTGTTCGCGATGAAAAAATTACCCAAAAAATTATGGTAGTTTCCAGTCATGAAGCACCACTTTCTACCGAAGGTAGAACGGTTGCTTCGACTAGCTTTGTCCCTTCTAGTGCGGGAATATTAATTGCCAGTTACATTATTCGACAAATTATTGAAAACGATTAGGATAAACTAGAGTTATTCTAATCTTTTTATTTGGAATTTAATAGTGAGGGACGAAATGGAAAATAAAAATATCACACTTAAAGTACTAATGATTGCGATTATCGTTGCGTTAGGCGTAAAAACATATTTGTTATGTGTAGAACAAGAAGAAGTGACCAATCAAGTGGAACGCTATGTCCAAAATACGGTTTATCGTAAAGACTCTACGAAAAGCATTGCGGATTATCAGAGTACTTATCAGAATCCTGAGATTGTGGGTAATTTACTGGTGCCTGGTACTGATTTTCAAGTATTAGTTACTCAGGCAACCGATAATTCTTTCTATTTACAGCATGATATAAAAAAAGAATTTTCAGAATTAGGAAATCCTTTTTTAGATTACCGAAATCATTTAGAAGATAAAAAGTTATTGATCTATGGGCATAATTCACAAACTGTCTCCACAGAGTTTCAATTTTTAGAGAATTATCTTTCTGCTCAGTTTTATGAACAATATCCTGTTTTTCTTTGGCAGACAGAAGATTCTTTGGATGTTTATTCGTTTGTAGGCGCTCTTATTGTCGATTCTAACTTTTGGCACATGCAACTAGAGTTTACAGAAGAAGAGTGGCTTCATCATTTAAATTGGCTTCAAAATCAGTTCTTGTATTCAACAGGAGTCTCTCTTGATATCGATGATCAGTTATTAATTTTACAAACTTGTTATTATGAACCAAAGGACTCTTACTTATTGATTGTTACGAAGAAAGAAACAGAAATTTAGATAAAATAAAACTTCGTCTAATTGCGAAGTTTATAATTTTCGATATAAGCCAATTACTTTTCCTAAAATAGTTACGTTTGGTAAGATGATTGGTGTCATAAAGTCATTTTCTGGTTGTAATCTAAAATAACCATTTTCTTTGTAGAATGTTTTTACGGTTACTTCATTTTCGTCTGTCATCGCGACAACGGTATCCCCATTATTGGCGGTTTCACATCGTTCGACAATGATAATATCTCCATCGTAAATACCAACATTAATCATCGATTCGCCACTTACTTTTAAAGTGAATACTTTTTTCTTATTAGGAAGTAAACTTGTTGGGATTGAAAAGAATTCATCGGGAACTTCGATTGCTTCGATAGGATTTCCTGCTGTTACTTTTCCTAATAGGGGAACTTCAGCTACTTTATCGTTTTTTTCTAAGTATTCATTAGGAACTAAAATTTCAATCGTTCGGTTTTTGGCCGTATCTTTTTTGATGTATCCTTTTTCTTCTAACTTTGTTAAATGAAATTGAATGGTAGCTGGAGAGGAAAGATGTACCATTTTTCCAATTTCTCTAACTGTAGGTGGGTATCCCTTTTCAGCAATAGCCTTTTTTAATGTATCTAAAATCATTGCTTGTTTTTCAGTAAGTTTTTCCATATAAAACCTCCTTGTATATGTCTATGTTAACATAGTTTGTGTCAATTGTCAAACAAACGTTCAAATATTTTTTGAAACATATTGACACGAACAATTGTTTGTAATAGAATGAAGTTGTTTAGGAGGAGTGATTGATATGAAAAAAGAATACAAATGGTTAGTATTAATTTATGTAGGAGCAGTTTTATTTTTCTATCTTCTGTCTCTTCGAGTAGAAAAGTTAGAAAGTCAAGAAGATATCTCTAATCGTAATGAGGCGATTGTTTTACGTATAAAATAATTGGTTGTAGCCAATCCTAAAAAAAGATGATATACTAACTACAATAATAGGATAGTTGAGGGTGAAGTATGGTTTTAGAGATAATATTATTATTAATAGGATTTGGTTTAATTATTAAGGCGAGTGATATCTTAATTGATTGTGCATCGTCGATTGCTTTACTTTGCAAAGTACCTAAGATGTTGATTGCGCTAACGATTGTTTCTTTTGGTACTTGTGCTCCAGAAGTTGCGATTTCTTTCAATAGTGTGGCAGCGAATAATGGCAGTATGGCATTAGCGAATGTGATTGGAAGTTGTATTGTTAATATTTTGTTAATTATTGGAATTGCTTCAATTGTTAATCCTATCAAAGTGAAGAACGCCACAGTAAAAAAAGAATTACCAATTTTGTTTTTAATTACTATAATTTTTTTCATTTTGTTAATGGACCGTATGTTTAATCCGAATACACCATCTTCATTTTCTCGTTCGGATGGCGCCATTTTGATTTTATCTTTCGGTATTTTCGTCTATTATTTAGTACAATTATTAAAAAATAAAAAACAAGATCAAGAGGGAGTAGAGAGAAAATACAATTTGCCAGTTGCATTAATTTTATTTGTTATTTCTACGATCGTTATCGTTTACAGTAGTGATTTAATTGTTGATAATGCTTTATCTCTTGCGGAAAGACTTCGAGTTAGCCCTAAAATTATTACCATGATTGCGGTTGTAGTAGGTACTTCGCTTCCTGAATTGGTAATGACGGTAACTTCTGCTAAACGGGGAGAATTTGATCTTGCTATTGGCAATATTGTCGGTACGAATATTTTTAATATCTGTATTGTTTTGGGATTACCTATTTTAATTTATGGTGATTTGGAATTGGTTGATTTTAATTTTGTCGATATTTTCGTTGTTTTATTATCCTCTTTTTTACTATATATATTTGCACGTAGTGAAAAAGAGATTTCTAAAAAAGAAGGAATCATTATGTTACTTGTCTTCTGTTGTTACTACATCTATCTGTTTATTTAATGTTTTCTTCTTTTTTTGATTTTCTCTAGGCGTTTTCTTTTAAGCTAAACCGTGTTATAATAAAACAGAAAAACAATGTCAAACAGGAGAAGAAAAATGAAAAAAGTAATATTAGTTGATGGAAATAATCTTTTATTTCGTAGTTATTATGCTACTAGTTATACAGGCTCAATCATGCGTAATTCTAAAAATTTTCCGACAAATGCGATTTATGGTTTTATCAATATGATGAATAAAATTATTGTCGAAGAAAAACCAGAGTATATCATGATTGCTTTTGATAAAGGAAAAACATTTCGTCATGAGGAATATCCCGACTATAAGGGAGGAAGAAGCGAGACTCCTGAAGAGTTGAAACAACAATTTCCAGTTGCTAAACAAATCTGTACTGCGATGGGAATGAAATATTTTGAGATTGATAATTATGAAGCGGATGATATCATTGGGACTTTTGCGAAGAAAGTAGAAGAAGATCCTGAGTTTGATGCAACGATTATTAGTAGTGATAAAGATTTGTTACAGTTAATTAGCGATGAAATCGATGTTAAATTGTTAAAACAGACAGGGTTTATTCGGATGGATAAAAAATTATTCGAAGAAACTTATCAAGTAGAGCCAATTAATATGATTGATATTAAAGCTTTGATGGGGGATAGTAGCGATAATATTCCTGGGGTTAAGGGAATCGGTGAAAAGACAGCGATCTCTCTTTTATCCAAGTATCAAACGATTGAAAATTTATATGATCATATTGATGAAGTAACTGGTAAAACTAAAGAAAAATTGCTTAATGATAAGAAAAATGCTTTTATGAGTAAAGAGATTGCAACGATTTATCGTGATGTTCCTATCGATACTGATTTAGAAAAGATCAAATATACGGGAGTAGATGTTTTAAAATATGTCGAACTATTAGAAGAATTAGAATTTTATTCGTTAATTAAGAAAATGAATATTCCTGAAGAAGTTATCAAAGAAAATAAAATGCAAGAAGTAAATGTGAATATTTTGACGGATTTAAGCAATATACAAATTGAAGGGGATTATGCTTTATATTTAGAAATATTAGGTAGTAATTACCATAAAGATAAGCCTCTTGGAATTGCGATTTATAATGAAAATACGAGTCTTTATATTCCGTTCGATGTATTAAAACAAGCTCCAGACTTTTTATGTAGTGAACAAGAAAAATACACCTATGACTTGAAAAAAGTATGGTATATTTTGAAAAAGAATGGCTTAGATATCAAGAATTGTCATTTTGATACGATGATTGCTGCTTATTTATTAAATGAAAATATCAAAGATGATATTGCTTATTTAGCGAATAATAAAGATTATAATATTTCTTTTTACGAAGAAGTGTATGGTAAGGCAGGAAAAGAAGTTGAACCAGATGTTGAAATCATCGCTAGAAAGACAATCGAAAAAGCACGCTTTATCTATGGGAGTAAAACTGAATTAGAAGAGCGATTGGAAAGCGAAAATGATATTCAACTCTTTAAAAATATTGAGATGCCTTTAGTTGAAGTATTGATGGATATGGAATTGACTGGAATTCGGGTAAATTGCGATTTTTTAAATCAAATGGGTAAAGAGTTAGATGGAAAAATCGAGGTGTTGGAACAAGAAATTTATGATTTAGCAGGAGAAGTATTTAATATTTCTTCACCAAAACAGTTGGGAGCGATTCTTTTTGAAAAATTAGCTTTACCATATCCCAAAAAAGTAAAAGATCATAATTATTCTACTAGCAAAGAAATCTTGGATAAACTAGTTAATGATTATCCTATCGTTGAAAAGATTTTAGATTATCGAATGTTAACAAAATTAAAGAGTAATTATGTAACCGGATTACTTGCAGAAGTGGCAGAGGATGGCAAGATTCATACTATTTTTACGCAAACGTTAACCAGAACGGGTAGACTTTCTTCAATATGTCCTAATTTACAAAATATTCCGATTCGTACTGAAGAAGGAAGATTGATCCGAAAAGCGTTTATTCCTGAAGAAAATGCTTGTATTCTATCTAGTGATTATTCGCAAATAGAGCTTAGAATTTTTGCCTCTTTAGCCAATGTAGATAATTTGATTCGGGCTTTTGAAGAGGGAAAGGATATTCATGCGAAGACGGCCTCAGATATTTTTGGTGTCCCTTTAGATGAAGTGACTAAAGATATGCGACGTACGGCTAAAGCAGTTAATTTTGGGATTCTTTATGGTATTAGTAGCTTTGGATTATCAGAAGACTTGGGAATCGATATCGCTAGTGCGAAAAGCTTTATCGATGGGTATTTAAATACTTATCCTGAGATTAAACAATACATGAATGAAGTGATTCAAAAAGCTTATCAAGATGGTTATGTGAAGACGATTATGAATCGAAAAAGAACAATTGATGAGTTAAAAAATAAGAGTTATCTTGTTCGTAGTCAAGGGGAAAGAATTGCTTTAAATACTCCAATTCAAGGAAGCAGTGCTGATATTTTGAAAAAAGCGATGATAGAAATTTATCGTGAATTTAATGACAAGAAGATCAGAAGTAAAATGTTAATTCAAGTACACGATGAACTTGTCTTTAATGTTTATTACGACGAAAAAGAAGAAGTAGAGGAAATTGTTAGACGGATTATGGAAAATACTTATCACTTAAATGCTCCATTAAAAGTGGATATTGAAAGTGGTAGTGATTGGTATGAAGCAAAATAATAGATTAATTTATTTAAAGTTATTTAGAAAGAAAGGCGTATGGCGATAAAGTATGAAAATCGTAAAAAGAGAAAATGCGGAAAGTTTTACTTATGCAAGTACCAGTTCGGTATTGGATTATTCTATGGAATTAAATGAAAAAAATTAGATTTTTGTATCAATACGATTGCAGGTAGATATCCGGAAAAAGGATATTGTTCAAATTTGGAATGTGAAGAATTATGTTATGTTCTAGAAGGCAGTGGTACTATATATAAAAAGGAAGAGATTGCCATCGATTTTAAGAGTGGAGATGTTATTTTTATCAATAAAAAAGATATTTATTATTGGAATGGTAATTTTAAGGTAGCTATCGTATGTACTCCTGCTTGGAGCAAAGAACAATGTAAATTATATGACGAATAGTTTAGAATTGGGGGAGAAACTATGCCGGAAAAACCAGAAGTGATTACAGTGACTAAGAAGTTAGAACGTCGTTTAAAGGGAAGAAAAATTACGGATTGTCGAGTGATTTATGAACCGATTATTGATTATCCAAGTTCTCAAGAGTTTAGTGCTCGAATAAAAGGGCAAACCATGCATGAGTTTACTACTCGAGGCAAATGGATTGTGATTACTCTAGATCAAGATTATTTACTTATCCATCTTCGAATGGAGGGAAAGTTTTTCTTTCGTGAAAAAGGGACGCCTTTAGAAAAACATCACCATGTTATTTTTACGATTGACGAGGAAGAAGAACTTCATTTTCAAGATGTTAGAAAGTTTGGCCGGATGAAATTAATTCCTAAGGATAAAATTTTAATGATGCCACCCTTTACTGAGCTAGGCCTAGAACCTTGGGATAAACATTTAACGGTAGAGTATTTAAAAGAACATTTAAAAAAGAAAAAGATACCGATTAAGACAGCTTTATTAGATCAATCAATTATTACGGGAATCGGAAATATTTATGATGATGAAATCCTTTTCTTATCTCGTATTTCTCCGCTTAAACCGGCTTGTCTTTTGACGGATGAAGAGCTAGAGGCAATAATTAAAAATACCGTGATTACTTTAGATAAGGCAATTAAAGAGGGGGGAACTACGATTCATAGTTTTACTTCTGAAGAGGGGGTGACCGGACTTTTTCAAAATCATTTGTATGTACATACGAAAGAGGGGAATCCTTGTCCTCGTTGTGGAACAAAAATTATCAAAACAAAAGTAAACGGTCGTGGCACCTATTATTGCCCTGAGTGTCAGAAGCAAGAGGAAGAAAGGGTAAAAATATGAGTATGATTCATTATCCAGAAGAATATCAAGCTTATTTTCTAGATAAAAGTGGTTGTATCGAAAATGCGGAAATTCATTTTCTACCAGACTCTTTTATTCATATCGATGTTTATCGAGGAAATTCAGTACATACTGGATATACTTGTTTATATTTTCATCCTAATCAAAGAATTTTTTTAGATGTGATTTATTGTTATGATCAGTTTAGAAGTAATGGGATTGCCACTATGCTTTCTCGTTTGACTGATTATCTATTAAAGCCATATGCCGGTTATATCATCAGAGGGGTTTATGAAACATCACAGTTATCGACTGATCGTATTCAAGAGTTAAATCGTTCTAAAGAAGAATTAGATCAGCGAGCACGAAATTTTTATCAAAATAATGGGTATACAGTTATCTATTACGACGATTATTTAAAAAACTCTAGTTTATACTCCAATCTTACTATTGATGATGATTTTCAATTGGGTGAAGAAAGAGCGAATTGTATTGTCACGAAAACGGTAGTTCCTTTAAATGATGATTACTTTTATGAAGAAAATGGCGTTTTTTTGGATAAAAGACTAGAATTGGATTCGGAAAACAAAAAATTGGTATTACGTAGAAAAAATAGTGTTTAAAGGAAGAAAACAGGTAAAAGCTTAAGAAAAGGCAAGAAAAAAATTGAAACAGGGTAGAATTTGTGATAAAATGTATGAATGTAAGTTGTTGAAAGGAGTAAATTGATAAAATGAAAAAGACGAAAATTATTTGTAGTATTGGACCTGCTACTCATCCTTGGGAAAAATTTAAAGGATTAGTAGAAGCTGGGATGAATGTTGCTCGTATTAATTTTTCTCATGCTACACTTGAAGAAAGACATCTTGATGAAGAATTAGTAAAACGTGCCAATGCAGAATTAGGTGCTAATATTGCGGTTTTATATGATACGAAAGGACCAGATCTTAGAACTTGTACTTTCGAAAATGATTTAATTGAGTTAGAAGCAGGAAAGACAATTCGTATTGTCGAAGAAGATGTTTTGGGAACAAAAGAGAAGATTTCTTTCAATTATAAAGGTATTTTAAAAGATATTCCTGTAGGAAATACGATCCTTTTAGATGATGGTTTCTATAAACTAATTGTTGTTTCTAAAGAAGAAGACGGAATTACTTGTGAAATTCAAAATTCTGGAACGATTAAAAGTAGACGTGGAGTATGTATTCCAGGGGTTAAATTAAATGTACCTTATATTTCTGATAAAGATCGTGAGGATATTAAATATGCTTGTGATATGGATGGTGACTATTTAGCCATTTCCTTTGTAAATTCAGCTGAGGATGTTCTTGCGGTAAAAGCCTTATGTAGTGAATTTGGCAAACCTAATATGCCAATCATCTCTAAAGTTGAGACTCAATATGCGATGGATAATCTTCAAGAAATTGTCGAAGTATCTGATTACATCATGATTGCTCGTGGTGATTTAGGAATCGAAACAGGAGTAGAAAATTTACCATTATATCAACAAATGATGATCGATGCTTGTCATGCTAATGGTAAAGGTGTCATTATGGCCACTCAGATGATGTATAGTATGAAGACGAATATTCGTCCAACTAACGCCGAAGTAACTGACGTAGCGAATGCTGTTTTAGCTGGATGTGATGCCATTATGACAAGTGATGAAACGACAATTGGTAATTACCCAGTAGAGACGATTCAAATGATGACTTCAATTTGTGAAAAGACAGAAAAGATTACTAAATATAACTTAAGTGAATATAAATTAAGAGGAACAGAAATTCATAACACAATTGCTCGTTGTGCAGTAGATTCAACCATTGAATTACCAGTTAAGGCAGTAGTTGCTTCTACTTTAACTGGAAAAACTGCTTTGGATATTTCTTCATTAAGACCAAATTCGATGATTGTTGCTACGGTAACGGATGCTAAAGTAGCTCGTGGTTTAGCGCTAAAATGGGGTGTATATCCAAAAGTTGTTCCATTTGGTGCCGATACAGATGCTATCGTTCAAGAAGGAATTAAAGCCGCTAAAGAGTTAATGCATTTAGAAGCAGGAGATATTATTACTATTGTTGGTGGATTTCCTAAAGATGCACATACTAATTTCATGAAAATTGAAATTATTCAGTAAGAAAATGAAATATATCGGAAGTAAGAAGTCACATTGTGGCTTCTTTCTCTTCTTAGGTAAAGGGTGAAAATTTTGAACAAAATATCAATACGAAAAATAAAATTAGGCGTAGATGATCATGAGAACTTCATTCAAAAGTTGATTACATGGGATCGAAAGAAATATTTTTCTTCTTTAGAAGTGCCTATTAATCTGTTTAATTTATATTATGATTTATATGGTATTTATCAAGAAACAGAGTTAGTAGGAGTTTCAGCTTTACGATTAGAGGCGCTTCCTCACTACTATTTAGGTATTCCTGATTGGGATCAGGTTGTTCTTTATCCACTTGAGTTTCAGTTTGCCTTACATCCTCATTTTGATGATTTAGTAACTAGAGAAATCGTATTTCAACATTTAGAAGAAGAGGTATTTCCTAATTATTTGTATTCCGAGTTAAAGATGTGTTTAATGAATGTGGATAGTGAGATGCGGGCTTTTTTAGATCATCATCATTTCTCTTTGAAAGAGACGGATAAAAGAGGGAATGCCATTTATTGTTTACCTCAAGAAAGAGAAAAAATAAAGATAAGATCTATCTATTGTGGATAATGATCTTATCTTTTTGAATATCAATGCCTAAAATAGAAGTGTAGATTAAGTCTACTTGTCTTTCTAGAGTTAGTCCTGGGAAACGATCTTTATAATACTTAGTAATGATTGGGACTGAAACTTTCTTTTTTACTTCGTGTAGATATTTTTTTCCTAATTCATTGAACCCTAGAATCCGAATATATTCTATCTCTTTAGTGGATGAAGCCATCTCTTTGGTAAAACCGCAGAGAATATGAAGTAGTAGTCGACTGATTTTATTGTAAGTA
The DNA here is from genome assembly GCA_018716115.1 of Candidatus Alloscybalousia intestinigallinarum. Taxonomy (GTDB): domain Bacteria; phylum Bacillota_I; class Bacilli_A; order RF39; family UBA660; genus Alloscybalousia; species Alloscybalousia intestinigallinarum. Next base: position 3,382 of record DVKF01000023.1, on the reverse strand, counting down.
TATCGTTTGGTTTTCACTTTTTTTATGAGTTCTTCCCAACTAGTTGCGGAGTTAACTTGCTTTAAGATTCTATGTTCGATTCCTTCATCGACTGTTTGATATTGGTCTAAATGATCAGTAGAATAGAGTTTATATTTTAAGAAAGGAAAGAAACACTCTATATCGTAATTAGTTTTCTTTAAATAATTAAGGGTGATATTAGGGACGCAAGAAGAGATATCTACTTTATCTTTTAATGCTTTTCGAATACTTGTGGCACTAGATATTTCTTGATTTAATTCTTTTCCATGAAAATCGTTGGTTCTTTGAATAGTAAATGGGATGATGTTTGCTTGTTGATGAGCAATTTCTTTGATGTAGCTAAATCCTAGTAGATCATTAGGAGTGTTAAGAGAAGTTCCACTTAATTCTTTTAACGCTAGGTTTAAAGAAGTAGGGTAATTATTTCCTTGGTTTTGATAAGAACGAACTAGTTCATGATATTTGGGACTACTAACAACAGGAACTAACTTGGTTAATTGATCTATATTATTCGATTCACTACCGAAAACGAGATAATCCACTTGTAATAGGGATAATAAGCGAATCGCTCCGTAGGCAAAAATATCGGCACTTTGTGTCGCAAAAGAAAAAGGTAATTCTATGACTAGGTCAACCCCATAATGAAGTGCGATTTCGGTTTTATCCCATTTATCTAAGAGACTTGGAATTCCCCTTTGGGTAAAGTTTCCTGATAAAATTAAAACGATTGGCGTGTTTGGGAACATTTCTTTTACTTTTTGTAAGTGATATAGATGTCCATTATGAAAGGGATTATATTCACAAATAATACCGACACTTTTCATAAAATACCTCCTTGTTAGCTATATAATACACGAAAAAGGGAAAAAGAACTAGAAAAAGTTTGAAAAAAATAAACTTTTATTGTATAATGAATGAGCGGTGGTGATAGTATGGAAATAGAGATAACTTCATTGCTAACAGGAACAGATCAACAACTCGAATTTAATCAACCTATCGATATTCCTAAAGAGTATTATCAAAATACCGATATTAAAGCTTTACAAAATGTAGTAGGGAAAGGGCATCTACTGCTTGATGGTGAGGAATTTCGTCTTCAAGTTGATGTTTCGGGTGAGATGATTTTAACCGATGCCATCAGCTTAGAGGAAGAAAAATATCCGTTTACTTGTGAAGTGATAGAAAAAGTGCCAATAAAACCAGAAAAGATGAAAAATACTCTTGATATTACCGAGATTTTATGGCAAAATATTATGTTAGAAGTCCCATTACGGTTTACTACAGTAGATGATTACAGTAAATACCAAGGTGACGGCTGGAAATTAACAAGTGAAGAAGAATTAAAAGTAGAGAATAATCCTTTTAATGATTTGAAAAAAATGATGGGAGGGGAGTGATAAACATGGCAGTACCATTCAGAAAAGTATCTAAAACAAGAAAGAGAATGAGAAGAAGTCACAATGCATTAGAGGCAGTAGGTACGACAAAATGTCCAAATTGTGGTGAAATGATTCGTCCACATAGAGCTTGTCCTAAATGTGGGTTCTACAAAGGAAAAGAAGTAGTTAGTAAAGATGCTGAATAAGCGTCTTTTTCTTTTTCTCAACAAAATTCTATGATTTAAAGTGGTATAAAAAACTAGAGGTGATATGTTTGAAAGTTTATCTCGATCTAGTTTTTTTTATGAATTTTGGTTTCGATTTTTTATTACTATTAACCGTGAATTTGGTGTTAAAGCGAAATAGAAAACTGTCATCTATTTTATTGGGAAGTTTGATTGGTGCCCTTAGTATTTTCTTTTTGTTTTTGCCATTAAATAGTATTACTTTGTTTTTGTTAAAGTTAGTGATATCCCTATTGATGATATGGGTTGCTTTTGGCTTTTTCACTTGGAAAACCTTTTTAATCAATACATTATATTTATATTTTATCAGTATTCTTTTAGGAGGATTTCTCTATTATTTGAATTTAGAATTTTCTTATCAGAATCAAGGATTACTCTTTTTTCATAACGGTTTTAGTATTAATTATATTTTATTATTTCTTTTAAGTCCGATTATTTTATGGTGTTACTGGAAGCAAACGAAGCATTTTAAAACTACATATCACTCCTATTATAAAGTAGAATTGATTTATCAGGAAAAACATTATCATTATACAGGGTATTTAGATACAGGAAATAAATTATACGATCCTTATAAACATCGTCCGGTTTTATTGCTTTATGACCCTAAACTAAAGCTAAAGAAAAACGAAAGAATCATTTATACTCCTTATGAGGGACTTAACCATACTGGAATTATTCCTTGTATAGTGGTAGAAAAGCTTATTATTGATGGCACAATAGAAAAAGAAAACGTATTAGTTGGACTTAGTCAAGAATCATTTAAAATAGATGGTATTTCTATGATTTTACATGTTGATCTTTTTTAAGCTTTTCCCATCGCTTCGACAGTTTTCTATGATTCTTATTTCTATAATTGAAGGGTCAAACATAGAATGAAGAAAGGGAGATGAAGAAAAAGTGTTATGGTTATTGTTATTGCTTAGTGAGATTTTTCAACGAGCGAATGTTTTATTTTATGTAGGGGCAACCGATGTTTTACCGGAACCGTTATCTAAAGCAGAAGAAGAGTATTATTTAGTGATGGCTAATGATGGCGATTTATTTGCACGTGATAAATTGATCGAACATAATTTGCGGTTGGTGGTTTTTTTGGCCAAGAAGTATGAAAATACAAAAGTAGATTTAGAGGATTTAGTGAGTATTGGGACGATTGGTTTAATTAAGGGAATTAAGACTTATCAGATGGATAAAAATATTAAATTAGCGACTTATGCGTCTCGTTGTATCGATAATGAAATTTTAATGTATTTACGAAAGAATAAGAAAGTACGAACAGAAATTAGTTTTGATGAATCTTTAAGTTTTGATGCCGATGGGAATGAATTACATTTAGAAGATATTTTAGGAACTGATCCTGACATTGTAACGAGAGATTTGGAACGAGAAACAGAAAAGAATTTAGTAATGGAAGAGATTAATAAATTAGGTAAGCGCGACAAAGAAATTATTATGCTTCGTTATGGATTGATGGGGCATAAAGAAATGACACAGAAAGATGTTGCGGAAGTTTTAGGAATCAGTCAGTCTTACATCTCTAGGATCGAGAAAAAAGTCATTAGACGGTTAAAAAATTTAGTGAAGTGTTAGGATAGATTACAGTCTATCTCAGACTGTTGACAAAGTGGTATATTTATTTTAAATATACTGCTTTTTGATTGCCAATTTTATAAAAAAGATAAAATTTGAAAAAATTCGTGAAATACGGATGGTATTTTGATGAGTTTTCCATCTCCA
>DVKF01000022.1 GCA_018716115.1 Candidatus Alloscybalousia intestinigallinarum | reverse complement strand
TTATTTATAGACATAAGTTTGTTCCTTTCAGTGTTTTTTTGTCAATTACATTGTATCAGACTTATGTCTTTTTGTTTAAACAAAAATAGCATTAGTGAAAATGTTCACCAACACTATTTATAATACAACCGTAATAATTATTCGATTACTTTGTTTTTAAATTCTGGTATGAAACTCTCTAATTGCGTTTCTCCTTCTTGTTGATAGGCTTGAGTGATTCCAATATCTAAAGCATAATTAATAATTTCATCATAATCGTTTTCTGACAAAGGATGATTCAAATTAGAAAACCGTTTAAATGTTCTAACTGGTGTATACTGATTCATAATACTAATATAAATTTGATTATGATAAGTTGTATAGAGATAGTTTAAGATTTTTTTAGAATCTTCTTTTAAACCAGGCATACATAGATGTCTAACGATTACACCGCGCTGTAAAATACCTTGTTCATTAAAAATGGGTTCTCCTACTTGTTTAATCATTTCCTGAATTGCTGCCGTAGCGTAGGAAAAATAATTAGGAGCATGTGAATACAAAATACCATATTGATTATCAAAATATTTTAAGTCAGGCAAATAAATATCGACGATACCATTTAACATTTGAATCGTTTCCACACTTTCATAAGAACTGGTATTATAAACAATCGGCAAGTGAAGCCCACGTTCTTTCGCTAATGTAATTCCTTCTATAATCCAAGGAACATAGTGAGTAGGTGTGACTAAATTAATATTATTAGCTCCTTGTTTTTGTAAATCTAAACAGATATCGGCAAATTGACTAACTGTAATTTCTTGACCCAAATGATCATGACTAAGCTGATAATTTTGGCAAAAAATACACTGTAGTGGACAAAAAGAAAAGAAAATAGTACCAGATCCTTTTTCCCCAGATAGGCAAGGCTCTTCCCAGAAATGAAGAGCAGCTCGCGCGATTTTCAAAGTAGTAGGAGCTCCACAAACCCCTAATTGCTTTTTACGATCAACATTACATTTTCTAGGGCAAAGATTACATTTCCAAGTCATTATTTTACCTCCCTAAATAATAATATAATACCTAATGTAATAGATAAAAGCAACGAAAACAAGAAAAAGGTGATATATACTTTTAAAAAAACATATGATATAATGTAAGTGTGATGAGAAGTCACAGATCTTTATTATAAAACTATTATTTGATTTCCTTCTTTAAATAACTTTAAATAAAGGATAGATAACCAGTCATATAAGAAGATCCAAAGAAGAGTTAAAGGAGGAAGTAAAATGCCAGAATATCAAGATAAAACCATCAAATGTCTCGATTGTGGAAAAGAATTTATCTTCTCAGCTAGAGATCAAGAATTCTATGCAGAAAAAGGCTTTAACAACGAACCAAAAAGATGCAAAGAATGTCGCGAGAAAAGAAAAATTGAAAGAAACAATCGACTTCAATCAGCAAATAATAACGAATAATTAAAATAGCACTGTCATTAGATGGTGTTATTTTTTATCTATACCTATAAAAAAGTAATGAAAAAAAGAACAAAATCTGTAGTAGCGACTATTCATCTGTTTTTCTTATAGAGAATAACTTTATTTAGAAAATAGGAAATAATAAATACAATTCGAGGAAAGAAAAATAAGACGTCATATGATAATTAAAGCTAATTGATTTAAAAAAACAGAAAGTAATATAGCTATTTTCCCATAATTTCCCATATTTATTTAATAATTCTTCTATATTTTCCTACTATACTGGATATCAAGAAAGGAAGTGATAGACAAAAAATAGAAAGCAAAAATGTGTAAATGTATAAAAATATATAAATCTATAATGTGATAATTATTCTTTTCAAGTTAAAATAAATATATGAAATTACTCCTACATATAAAGAATGTGAGGTGATGAAAGTCCAGATATAGAAAAAATAAGTATTTAGTGTTATACTAATTCATGGTGGTGAAAATATGTTAAATATTTGTTTAGTAGAAGATGAAATTGATTTATCTAATTTAATAAAAACATATTTAACAAATGCAGGTTATAATGTTGTACAGTTCACAAAAGGAGCTGATGCAATCGCCTATATTGGTAAACAACATGTTGATCTTTGGATATTAGATATCATGTTAGGAGATGATGTAAATGGTTATGATATAATCAAAGCTATTCGCGAAGTAGAAAAAGATGTCCCCGTCATTTTCACTTCCGCCAGAGATCAAGACTTAGATAAGATTATAGGCCTTGAACTTGGTAGCGATGATTATATAACAAAACCTTATTCACCAAAAGAACTCGTCCTCAGAGTTAATAATATTATTAAACGTGTATACAAAGAAAAAGAAACTAATCAAATAGCATACAAGGAATATCTAATCGATGTCGATAAACGTATCGTATTAGAGAAAGAAAAAGAGATTAAGCTAACCACACTCGAATTCGATTTGCTGCTATTATTAGTTTCTAATAAAAATAAAAGTTTTTCCCGTGAAGAGATTTTAAATTTAGTATGGGGAGAGGATTACTTTGGAAGCGATCGGGTTGTAGATGACTTGATTAGAAGACTACGTAAAAAAATGCCTAGTCTTAATGTTTCAACAATTTATGGATATGGGTACCGATTATTATGAAATATATAAAAAATAAATTAAGTCGGCAACTATTCGTTGTAATTGCTCTTTCTTTCAGTATCATTTTAATCTCACTTGGAATTATCCTACCCAAAAGCATGTTGCCAGTATACGAAAAAAATCTATATAACTATTTAAAACAACCCCTAGAATTAGTTAATGAAGACATAGAAGAAAACCCCATTTCTGAAGAAATTGGTTATATCTATATGTATGGTGACTTAATTTCTGTTAGCGAAAATGTTAGCGATATTATCGATATCGATAGCATTTATAAAATTACCAAATTTTTCACCCAAAAATATGGAAAGTTTATCTATAAAGGGCAAATTTATTACTATTATTCAAACGAGACAGATTCAATCAAAAGAGTGGCTTTTACTAATGACTCCTATATAATTGAAGCCCAAGAAGATTCGATTCATAGTGTTTTTCCTATCGTTTTTATCACTTTGACTATCGTAGCTTTACTTTTGATTTTCTGGAGTTCGTTTGTAGTAAGAAGAATCGAAAAATTAAAAGTAAAGATTGATCATATCGATGATGAAGATTTTGATCATCGGATTGACGATCAGAACAATGACGAAATTAAGTCCTTAGAACTCGCTATTGAAGATATGCGTGTTTCTCTAAAAAACCAAGAAGAATATAGAAACCAAATGTATCAAAATATCTCTCATGATTTCAAAACTCCTCTCACTGTTATCAAGTCCTATGTTGAAGCAGTAGAAGATCATGTAGAGGATAGCGATAAAGCTATCGAAGTAATAAAAGAACAAACTCTCAAACTAGAGAATAAAGTTCACTCCTTACTTTACCTAAATAAGCTTGATTATATAAAAGACATGAATTTAATTAATATAGAAGAAGTGAATATTCAAGCGATTCTAGACTCTTCTATAGAAAAATTTAAACACCGTAATAAAGACCTAGAATTTAAAGTAATCAAGAGTTCGAACGGAAAGTTTTTTGGAACCGTTGATTCTTGGGAAACAGTAATCGATAATATTCTCAATAATTTCATCCGCTATGCAGAAAAAGAAATAAAGGTTACTGTAAAGAAAAATCAAATTATTTTTTACAACGATGGACCTAATATTGACTCTGATTTATTAGAGGGAATCTTTATTCCTTTTAGAAAAGGAATTAAAGGAGAATTTGGACTAGGATTATCTATTGTAAAGAAAACTTTAAGTTATATGGGTTATAAAATTACTGTAAAAAATCATACCAAAAAAGGTGTATCATTTATTATCACAAAAGAGAATTCTAAATAAGGATTCTCTTCAGAATGTAGACAAACCCCTAGATTTTTTTCTAGAGGTTTTCTTCTGAATAATTTTTTTAGCGACTTTGAAAAAAAATCAAATAATTTATGAAACCATAAATAATAGATGATAATGTAAGTGGTTTTTTC
>DVKF01000021.1 GCA_018716115.1 Candidatus Alloscybalousia intestinigallinarum | reverse complement strand
TAGAAAATTTGATCATTTCATTGCTCGTATATTCTTAATTAAAGGTATTATAAAAGGATGATTTTCATCATCCTTCCATATACAGTTACTTGTATCAATAATGTCTACCAACACTATTTGACAAAGAACCTGAAAAATTATCTCACGATTTTTTTATTCTACGAATAATTTCTTCTTCCGTCATTCCTAACTTTTCTAATTCTTGGACTCTTTCGATAATTTCTTCTAAGAGAGAGTTTTTCTTTTCTTCAATTACGTTAGATATGGCTTCTCGAATAAATGTTCCTTTGGTTGAAATTGTCGTAATAACTTGCTTACTTTCCAATAAATCGTAAGCTTTTTTTACAGTGTTAGGGTTGACTCCTAATTGTCCAGCTAGTTCTCTAATCGAGGGGATTTGATCTTTAGGTTTCAATATTCCTAAAGCAACATAGCGCTCAATTTCATGAACTATTTGTTCGTAGATGGGAACTCTTGTCTGATAATCTAGATTAATCAATAACATCAGTTTCTGCCTCTACTTCTGTTTGTGTATCTAAAATCATTTGATTTTGTTTTAACCACTCTTCGTAGTCTTTATCTCCTTTTAGTGAGCTTCTCTTTTCCTCTAATAGCGCAAGAAATTCTGAAACGCGATTCGTAGTGAAAGTGTTCTCAGCTCCCGTATAGTAATCGAAGATAATATAGTCTTTTTCTGTATCGAATTTTTCATCACTGTACTTTTGGATAAATGACTTAATTTCTTCTTGCATGGTATTCACTAGGTAATTACTATCTTCTGGTAACCATGATCCAGAAGTATTCAAATAAGGAGTTGTTTTCGCAAATTCTTTTTTATCTAGATTTTTCGCCATTTTTTTGTTTTTTGTGGTTATTTCTTCTTCAAAAAGTGCTTCAAGTTCAGAACTTGCATTGCTGGATAGTTGATATGTATAGATATTTCCTTGATCATAGTAATAGAAAAGTGTAATTACCGTATATTTACTATTTTCATTTAATTGATGATTAAGCATATTATCGAATGCTTCTTGCATAATTTCTTTCATCTCAGTATTCGTTTTACGAGGATGTCTCATATTTACAAAACGGTAAGCAAATAAATGATTTTGTTCTAAATCTTTAAATTGAGCATAATCCTTACTACTTTTAATTTTCTCTACCAAATCATTATATACCGTATCAGGAGCCACCATGGTGTATTCAATTTCTTTTCCGTTATCCATTTTCACTACAATTCCTGTTCTAGAGGAATCACTATCATAGTCTGGATAATAGGTTATTGTTAGTTTTACTATCTCATCGATGATTTCTTGATCATGAATTTTAGGATATTGGTTGGCGCTCATCGATAAATCCATATTTTGAAACTCAATATAATCAATTTTATCACTCTCTAATAGGAATGTTTCATCATCCTTCTTTACTTGATCAATTAAAAATGCTACTAAGAATACTACAATAACGGTACAAATTAAATTTCTAGAAGTACGAAGAAAATTACCAATATTTTTTCTCGTAATTAAATCGTATAAGAAATAATAAGCTATGATAATAATCGCAAATAGGAGAACAGTTAACGTGTTAATATGATTTTTAAAGGCTGGATAAATTAAGAACAATACTGGAGTAATTAATAAACCCTTGACTAATACGTGTAATTTTTCACTCTTGAATGAGGTTTCATTATTTTCCATCTTACGATGAATAAACAAAACATAGCCTGCAATAGATCCAAAGATGATTCCAATTACCATTTTTATCAACGAAATTGGGTTATATAACACTAACTCATAGGGATAAGTAATGATATTTTTAATCATGTTGTAAGGAAGGGTATAATTTGTCGGTTGAATAATTCTCGTATTATATACATCATAACGATGATTTTCCATATCTTCTAAGCAAGTCTTATCTCCATAACAGTCATAATTTTCTGGTAAACAAGCATCACTCTTACATTCGATTTTAAGCATAGTATCCGCATAATAACTAAAAGGCGTTAAAGTGTTATTCCCTATCGTATATTCTACTAGATAAGGGGCTACAAAAAACAAAATTAATGAAATAATCAAAGCCGTGATACTGTTTCCAGCGAAGGAGATTCCTACATTGAATAGAATAAAAACAAAAATATAAGTGATAATCCAAACTAGTAAATAATCTAATATCATCGTTAATGGAATAGCACTAGAAGTGACTAACCCTACTAATTCGATGAGTAAATCATTGATGAATAACATTCCTACTAATAAGAGAATACCGGTAATCGTATTGGTAATAAAAATTGTCTTTCTAGATATCGGCATCGAACAGATAAAGTCGACGCTTTTCTTTTTAAATATATAGCCAAATAGACAGATGGATACCACAAACGGGATAATATAAACACCGATAATGGTCATAAAAGACAATTCACCTAGATTTAAAGGATCCATGCTACTTGTTAAGACGCTAAATAAATAGAAGGTATTTAATAGTGGGACAATGCCTAAGAAGAAAGCGAGTACTCCTTTTGATTTTTTGATATTTTGAAATGCATACTTTTTATTAAAGAAGTTCTTCAAACGCATAACCTAACGCCTCCATTTCATAGATAAATACTTCCTCTAATGTCAGAGGTAGATAGTCCAAGATAATGGGATTCATCTTTTCTAAGATTGCCCTACTTTCTTGTTTTTCATCTTTAATAATTAATGTCGCAATACTACCTACTTTTTTAAAGCTTAGCACTTCTAAATCTTTAAAATCTTCTTTATCGAAGTCTTTCTTCAGAGAAATTTGTACTTTGAACATATTGGTTTTAATCGAATCAATATCACTTTCAAAAAGAATTCCCCCATCATAGAGAAGGCCTAAATTATCACAGATATCTTCTAACTCTCGTAAATTATGACTGGTCATAATAATTGTGGTCTTATCCTCTTCCATTTGTTTGGCAATTGCCTTTTTAAAGAAATTTCTAATTACTGGATCAATCCCATCGAAAGTTTCATCAAAAAACATATATTTACTTCTAGTAGCTAGAGCTAAAATTAAAGCACATTGTCGTTTCATTCCTTTTGAGAAACTGCTTAGTTTTTGATTCGTCGCAAGATGAAGATGATTCGCTAACTTTTTTAAGTATTCCATATCGAACTTTTTATACATTGCTTGATAGAATTTTGCCATATCCAGTAATGTATAAGAGGGATAAAAGTATAGATCATCAGGGATAAATACCATATTTTGCTTGATTTTCTCGTTATCGAATGTGTTTTCTTTCCCGATTTTGATACTCCCTTTATCCGGAATTAAAATCCCGTTGATTAAACGTAATAATGTACTCTTCCCACTTCCATTGGCTCCGACCAAACCGTAGATACAGTTCTCTTTGATCGTACAATTTAAGTTATGAAGAACATCTTTTTTGTCGTATCTTTTCGATACACCTTTTATTTCGATCATAGTCAACAAATGATCTATATCGCTAGTTACAAGAGAGCATTGCGTTTTTTTCTAGCGATGATAAATCAATACCTCCTTATATTTCTCTCTATTTCATTTAATGATTGTACTATTTGTAATAGTACAATTACATTTTCAGAATAACACACTCTAGCAGAAAAGGCAATAGATTTTTACTTCTTTTCTTGAAATTATTTACATAGACTGATATAGGTGAAGCTTATGTTTGTCAAAAAAATAGATGCTAGAATCAAAGTTACTTTTTTAATTATTATCTTATTATTTATTTTTATTGTGTTACGCGTGTTTTATATTCAAGTATTTGATTATCAAAAGCTATCTAGTTTAGCAAGTGATCTATGGAGTAGAGATTTACCCATCGAAGCAAATCGAGGCTTAATACTTGATCGAAATGGTGTGGTTTTAGCAGATAATTTGACAACGACTTCTCTAGTTTTAATTCCTAATCAAATCAAAGATAAGGATGATACTAGTCAAAAACTAGCAGATATTTTGGGTGTAACTAAGGAAGAGATGGATAAACATGTCAAGAAAGAAACTTCTATCGAGCGAGTACATCCTGAGGGAAGAAGACTTTCTTATGAAACTGCTGATCAGATTAATGCTTTAGAGTTACCGGGTGTTTATTTAGTTAAAGAATCGAAACGATATTATCCATATGGGACTACCCTATCCCATGTACTTGGTTATGTGGGAATTGATAATCAAGGATTATCGGGCTTAGAGTTAGAGTATGATGAATACTTAACAGGCGAAGCTGGTGCGATTAAGTATTTTTCTGATGCAAAAGGACACAAACTAAACTTATCAGATGTTTATTTAGAGCCAACAGATGGGATGAATATTCAATTAACGATTGATTACAATATCCAGATGTCTCTAGAACGCGAGTTAGATAACGCAGTTAAAGCATTTAATCCAGATATGGCTCTAGCGATTGTGATGGACCCTAATACGGGTGAAATCCTCGGTATGGCTTCTAGGCCGAACTATGATCCGAATAATTATTTGGATTATGATATGGAAACACTTAGTCGAAATTTACCAATCTGGGCATCCTATGAGCCTGGTTCCACTTTTAAAATTGCGACTTTTGCGGCAGCGTTGGAAGAAAATTTAATCGATATGGAAAATGATCACTTCTATGATTCCGGAAGTGTGATTGTGAGTGGTGCGAGAATTGGCTGTTGGAAAGCAGGAGGTCATGGCGATCAAACCTATTTACAAGTACTTCAAAATTCTTGTAACCCTGGATTTGTTAAACTAGGACAAATGTTAGGCAAAGAACGACTCTTCTCCTATCTTGACTTATTTGGTTTTGGCGAAAAGACAGGTGTTGATTTAAATGGTGAAGGAGAAGGAATTATCTTTTCACTCGATCAAGTGGGCGACTTGGAACTTTCGACAACGGCGTTTGGTCAAGGAGTATCGGTCACTCCTATCCAACAAGTTACGGCGGTATCTTCAATTGTAAATGGCGGAAACTTATATCAACCATATATTGTAAAAAATATTATGGAGCCAGAAACCAATTCGGTCATTCAAACCAATGAACCTAAGTTAGTACGAAAAACGATCAGTGAAGAAACTTCCAGTAAAATGCGTTACGCTTTGGAAACAGTAGTCGCTTTAGGTGGTGGGAAAGCTGCCTATATCGATGGTTACCGAGTTGGTGGGAAAACGGGAACAGCACAAAAAGTAGAAAATGGTAGATACTTAGTCAACAATTATATTATGAGTTTCATGGCTGTTGTTCCGTCTAATGATCCACAAGCTGTCTTATATATTGCGATAGATAACCCCAAAAACACAGCGTTACTTTCTAGTTATACAACAACTCCAATCGCTAGACGAATTTTACTAGATATTATCGAAGCATTAGATATTCCTAAACAGGAAGGACAATTGATTAAAGATTACACTTGGGAAGATAAAGTATACTATGAAGTACCTAATGTGGTAGGTAAAACAGTAAAAGAGGCAAAAAAAGAACTCACCAATTTCCAAACAGAATATGTTGGTACTGGTGAGTATGTCATCTACCAATCCCCTGAAGCTGGAGAACGTGCTCCACAAGATTCTACTGTTGTGTTGCTGCTGGGGGATAAAGAATAAAATTAATATTTTAAATAAACTCTGACTGTAGCTGTAGCTGTTATAATGGTACCAGTATTTCCCCATGTTTTATAAGATCTTCTTCCACTTAGATTGCCTAAAGTTAAAATACCTGTTGATGCATTGTAGGAAAGTGTCGGTGTAACACTAAAGGAACCATTATAAGATGAATTATCATTGTCGTTATCTGTTCCAGAGCCGTTAACAGTGATGTTTTCTACTTTTACAATAAAGTTGTCGTTAGTTAAGCTAGAATAATTGCCATATACATTTTTTATATCGAATGACGAACCTGTTCCCAAATCAATTAATGTGTATTTTCCGGTATTGGCGTTAATGCCTACATTATATCCATCGCTATAGCCTCGGTTATAAGCACTTGATGGGTTTTCGACTGTTCCGGTAATTCCAAGAATAGTGTTACCCTCTAGGATTTTATTTGCACTTACTCCTATTACAGAAGCAAGTGACGAATAAGAAATGTATTTTTCTGATACGCTAGTAAAATTACCATAATTTGCAGCTGGGTAATATCCGTAATCTGTTGCGAAATAAATACGATTATTATAGTGCCATGCGGTATCTCCTTTTACATTACTAGAATCCGCTCTACTAGGCATCGTTCCGGTTACTTTATTTCCATTTACCCAAGCAGTTCTTCCACTTAATATTTGAGCAGCTGTCGCATTAGCTTGTGTCTGACTAGATAATGAGGCAGCTGTTACCTTTCCACTTCCATTATGATATCCTTCAGGAATGGTATAACTTCCTCCTGCATTTAAGGTCTGAGTGACTGCTCCTCGATTCGGCATTGTTCCGGTTACTTTACTTCCTTTTACCCAAGCAGTTTTTCCACTTAATATTTGACTTGCTGTCGCATCC
>DVKF01000020.1 GCA_018716115.1 Candidatus Alloscybalousia intestinigallinarum | reverse complement strand
GGATGCGACAGCAAGTCAAATATTAAGTGGAAAAACTGCTTGGGTAAAAGGAAGTAAAGTAACCGGAACAATGCCGAATCGAGGAGCAGTCACTCAGACCTTAAATGCAGGAGGAAGTTATACCATTCCTGCAGGATATCATAACGGAAGTGGAAAGATAACAGCTGCATCGCTTGCTAGCCAGACACAAGGAACGGCAACAGCTTCTCAAATATTAAGTGGACAAACAGCGTGGGTAAATGGAAACAAAATTACCGGAACAATGCCGAATCGCTCCTCTTCTAGTAATGTAACAGGAGATACCGCATGGCATTACAATAATCGTATTTATTTTGCAACAGATTATGGATATTATCCTGCGGCAAGTTATGGTAATTTTACTAATGTATCTGAAAAATACATATCATATTCGTCACTTGCTTCGGTGATTGGGTTAACAGCTGATAAAATTATGGCGGGGAATACGATTTTAGGAATTACTGGTACAGGAAAGGCTTACAATGATGGTTATAATGACGGCTATAATGCTGGTAAAACGGAAGTAATCAATAATATATCTTCATATATGAAAGTATCTTCACCAGTAAATAGCACGTCTTGGGGAAGTTATACGGCTTCACAGAATTGTATCTTTTTGTTAAGTGGTAGAGCTACACCGGGATCAAATGGTGATCAAGATGGATCGACAAACAAAACTGGTGCAAGTACTAGTATTAGCACAAATGGTCGAGTAGTTAATAGTATTAATACAAATACCACTACAAACGGCAGTAGGACAATTGACTTTTCGATGACAGTCCAATTAAGTGCAGGTCAAAGCGTCTACATTAATGGTAGAACATGGGGAAATAATTCTAAAAACCAAGGAAATGTTACTTATACTTATTTCTTGTTAACATTCTAATAATAGCTGGAGAATATAGATAGAACTGAACATTTTTATGTTGTATCATTTTACCAATACAACATGAGGAAACAACTGTTAACAAAAAAACGTTGACAGTTGCATAAAAACAAGATATAATGGACTTGTAAATGGAAATGGAGGGAAATATTATGGCAGTAAAATTAAGACTTACAAGAATGGGTGCCAAAAAAAGACCTACTTACCGTATCGTTGCTAGTGACTCTCGTACTAAACGTGATGGCGAGTATTTAGAGTTAATTGGAACCTATAATCCTATTGCTAAAGAGACTAAAATTAATGAAGAAGTAGCTCTTAAATGGCTAAGAACTGGTGCACAACCTTCTGATACAGTAAGAAATTTATTATCAAAAGCTGGAATTATGAAAAAGTTTGCTGATGAAAAACAAGGAAAATAAAATATGAATGTCGTAGAATTAACTGAGTTTATTGTAAAATCTTTAGTAAAAAATACAGATAACGTATCAGTAAAAGAATTTGAAACTGATGAAGAAAATACAATTCTAATTCAAGTTTTAATTGATCAAGAAGATATGGGAAGAGTTATTGGTAAAAACGGTAAAATTGCCAATAGTTTAAGAACACTAGTTCAAGCAAGTAGTTATCTACAAGATAATAAAAAAATCAGAATTGATATTGATAATTTTTAATAAATAAGAAAAAAAGAGATGTAATAAGTAGTAGTAGAAAGCTTCTTATTACATTTTATTATGCAATAATTTTATTGTTAACTGTTAGTAAAATATCGAGAATAAATAATCCTAATAAAATAAAGATAATTGTTTTAGGAATTTTTTTTATAATTGGCTCAGTAAGAGGTTTCAAAATATAGATAACGACAATACTAGCAATTCCCCAAACTAGAGCCATATCCAAAGAAGTATAAAGTCCAATTGGAAAATGATGATTTTGATAATTCCAAAATACTTGGTGAAAAAGCATTTGAATTAAATATCCACCGAATAGTTCTATAAGTGCTAATAAAAAGGCACTACTAAAGAAAAGTAAAATTGGTAATACCCATTTGTTAGGATGTAACCATTTTTGAATACAATGATAGATAACAATAATCAGACAAACACCAATTCCATAAATCGGTGTCCAATATCCATATAAAATTCCGCTTTCATATTGAGAAGTTAGTAGAGATTCCAAAAAGTGCCCTAAAATAGAATAGAAAAAGAAAAAACGTAAGTAATACATTGTTTAATCACCATTATTAGTGTGGCAAAAAAAAGTTTAATTATCATTAAATTATTGTAGTTAATTGCCAGTTGTATTATAATAATAAAGTATAAGAGTGAAAATGATAAAGAAGAAGTTGGAGGTTTATCACTATGAAAAAAAGAATATTAGGGGCAGCGATTATTGTCGCAATTGTCTTACCAATTTTATTAGAGGGAGGCATTTTATTCGCTTTATTATCCTTATTACTAGGATTAATGGCATTTAAAGAAATATACGATATTAAATATAAAAATAGTGAAAAGAAAATACCTTTTTTACTACAAGTATTATCTTATTTATGTGTTGCATTTCTAATTATGAATAATTATGAGTCTAAGGAATTAGTAATTTCTTTAGATTATAGAGTACTCAGTCTTTTCCTAATTACTTATCTTTTGCCGGTTGTCATAATCGATAATCAGAAAAAATATAATATAGAAGACGCAATGTATCTACTAGCAAGTACTATTTTCATTGGATTATCGTTCAATTTACTAATTTTAATGAGAAATTATTCATTACTATATATCTTATATTTCTTTATCATCACGGTAATGACCGATACTTTTGCTTTATTTACTGGTATGTTTGTAGGAAAACATCCACTAGCAAGAAAGATTTCTCCAAAGAAAACAATGGAAGGACTAATTGGCGGAACTTTGATGGGCGTATTTGCTGCTTGTACCTTTTATTTAACCGTAATTAATCCTGATATGAATATCATTCACTTATTGATCGTAACTGTGACATTATCCTTGATGGGACAATTTGGGGACTTGGTTTTTTCAGCGATTAAAAGGCATTTCGATAAGAAAGATTTTTCTAATCTTATCCCGGGACATGGCGGAATATTAGATCGCTTTGATAGTATTATTTTTGTGATTATCACCGCTATTTTATTTATGTCAGTTATATAAGGAGGCTTCATGTTAACCATAATTTATTTCATCATTATTTTAGGTATTATCGTTCTCATTCACGAGTCAGGACATTTCTTATTTGCGAAACTTTGTGGAATATATGTTTATGAGTTTTCCATAGGAATGGGACCGAAACTATTCAGTAAAAAGAGTAAAAATGGCGAAACAGTTTATTCGATTCGCGCAATTCCGATTGGAGGATACTGTTCGTTAGCTGGAGAAGGAACAGAAGAAGATGAAAAAATTCCTAAAGATAGATTGCTACAATCGAAGAGTGTTTGGCAAAGATTTTTAGTGATGTTCTTTGGAGCAGGCTTTAACTTTATATCCGCAATTCTCTTTCTATTTTTATTAGGATTAATCTGGGGAGCAAGAACAACCGAACCAGTTATTTCTTCAGTAATCGAAGGAAATCCGGCAGCAGAAGCGGGTATCCAAGTAGGAGATCGAATTTTAGAGATTAATGGTCACAAAGTAAAGACTTCTGATGATGTTTCTATTTATCTACAAGTAGAAGATAAGTCAAAACCAATTACCTTTACTATTGAACGAGACGATGAAGAGTATGAAATTGAAGTTGTCCCTAAAGAAGTAGAAGTAAATGGAACTAAAGTATACCAAATCGGAGTAACTTCTCAAGGAGAAATTGAACGAGGCTTTATTCCTGCGGTAAAATATGCGGCAGTAAAAACGGATTCTTTATTCCGTCAGATGGTAGTTACCTTAAAAGGGTTGTTTACTGGAAATTTATCGGTAAATCAACTGTCTGGTCCTGTTGGTATTTATAGCGTAGTAGGAGAACAAGCCGAAGCCGGAATAGAAAATATCGTTTACTTAATTGCTTTACTAAGTATCAATGTTGGTTTTATCAACTTATTACCATTCCCAGCCTTTGATGGCGGTAGAATTCTATTCCTAATCATTGAAAAAATTAAGGGAAAACCAGTCAAGGCAGAAACAGAAAATTTAATTCATACCATTGGTTTCTTCCTATTAATGGCACTTATGCTTTACATTACCTTTAATGATATATTAAAATTATTCTAAGAACTTGAAAATTCTATCTTGTATTTTGACGATAGAATTTTTTTTCCTTTTATACAACAAGAAAGGAGTGATAACGTGATCGCTGAAGTATTAGTTGAATTAGGAGCAAGAAATATTGATCGAACATTTGATTATTTAGTGCCATCCAATCTTTATGAAGATATCAAAATTGGGATTCGTGTACTTGTTCCTTTTGGTCGCCAAGAAGTAGAAGGCTTTGTTTTAGCTCTAAAAAATGAAACACTCCATGATGAGTTAAAAACAATTATTCGTCTAGTCGATCAAGAAGTAATCTTAAATGAAGAACTTCGTCAATTAGGAAAATATATTAGTGATACCACTTTATCTACGTTGATTGCTTCTTATCAAGTGATGTTACCTAAAGCAGTTAAAGCCAGTAAGAAAACAACGATTAACAAAAAAGAAACTACTTATTTTAGTTTAGCTAAACCACTAGAACTAATAACAGAAGAAACAATAACGCCTTCTCAAGAAGCAATCTTGGAGTATTTAAAAACACATCCCAAAGCAGAAAAAAAAGAGTTAGTCTCTATTTCAACAAGCAGTGTAAAAACATTATTAAAAAAAGGAATTATTGTCGAAAATAAAGAAGAAAAATATCGATTGACCTCTACCTATTCCATTGAAGAGAAGAAACCGCTGACTAAACGACAACAAGAAGTAGTGAATGAGATTATGTCATTTCAAAACGATAATAAAGTTTTCTTACTTCATGGTGTAACGGGTAGTGGAAAAACAGAAGTCTATATGGAACTGATTGAAAAGATGAAAGAAGAAGGAAAAAGTAGTATTGTATTAGTTCCAGAAATCTCTTTAACAGAACAAATTGTGTCTCGTTTTCGTAGCCGTTTTGGAGAAGATATTGCGATTTTACATAGTCGTTTGAGTGATGGGGAAAAGTACGATGAATGGAGAAAAATCAATCGTCAAGAAGTAAGTATCGTCATCGGGGCAAGAAGTGCGATTTTCGCACCGTTAAAAAATATTGGAATCATAATCATTGATGAAGAACATACGACGACGTATAAACAAGAAAATACGCCTAAATACCATGCTTTAGATATTGCTAAATGGCGTAGTACCTATCATAAATGTCCTGTTGTTTTAGGAAGCGCTACCCCTAGTTTAGAAAGCTATGCTAGAGCGTTAAAAGGGGTTTATCATTTAATTGAGATGAAAGAAAGAGTAAATCAAAAACCTTTACCAGAAGTAAAAATTATCGATTTAAATACCGAAAAAAAGAAAAAGACCGAGAATAGCTATTTCTCCAATGAATTATGGGAAGAGATAACTAAACGAATAGAAAGCAATGAACAAATTATGCTGCTATTAAATCGAAGAGGGTATTCTTCCATCGTATCTTGTCAGAATTGTGGTTACGTGGAAAAATGTCCACATTGTGATATTAGTTTAACTTACCATAAAACAAGTGGTATGCTACGGTGTCATTACTGTGGTTATGCCAAGCGATTAGAGGTAATCTGTCCAGAATGTAGGGAAGAAGCCATGAAGAATTTAGGCGTCGGCACTGAGCGTATTGAAGAAGAATTAAAAAAATATCTCCCAACTGCTCGAGTAGTCAGAATGGATATGGATACAACGTCTAGAAAAGGCGCTCATGAAAAGATCATTACAGCCTTTCAAAATCACGAATATGACATTTTATTAGGTACGCAAATGATCGCCAAAGGATTAGATTTTAAAGATGTAACATTAGTGGGAATCATTAATGCTGATACTAGTTTAAATATCCCAGATTTTAGAAGTAGCGAATATACTTTTCAACTATTAAGTCAAACATCTGGTCGTAGTGGTAGAGGAGATAAAGAAGGAAAAGTCTATATTCAAACTTTTAATCCTGATCATTATGCGATTTACTGTGCCAAAAACCATGATTATGTTTCCTTCTATAAAAAAGAAATGGAAATCCGTCATACTCTAGGATATCCACCATATTATTATTTAGTATTAGTAAAAATCATCAGTAAAGATTATTCTAAAGCGCAAAAGGAAAGTACTAAGATTGGTGATTACTTAAAAAGAAATTTATCAGAAGTATCTATATTAGGACCTTCTATGGCGAATGTATTTAAGATGAATAATCAGTATCGTTTTCAAATTGTTTTAAAATATAAAAGATGCGAAAAGTTATATCCAGTTTTAAAAGAATTGATCAATCACTATCAAAGCGATCGCCTTTTAACTGTAGATATTGATTTTAATCCTGTTCACTTTTAATTTATTCCTGTTTCACGTTTTAGTTAATTGATCGTTATCCCATATTTTTTTTGAAAAAACGGAGATACTATTTCCATTTCCAGTTATTAGAGATTCTTCTTATATTTTTGTAGAATACGGAGATACTATAACTGGTGATAAGAGTGATAACAGGATACGAAGTAAAAAAAGATAAATCCGGAGAAGTACTTGTTTTACATATTAATTATGATGAAGAATTCTCATCAGAGTTCTTTAGAGGAAAGAGGAAAAAAAGTACGAAAGAATGGGTAACGGAGTATATTAAAGATGAAAAAATAAAATGGGATGGTAATAAAATTGTTTTAATGGTAGGTGGTGTCGCTCTTGGAACGTTATTGTTGTTAGGGAATCCGAAACAACATAGTGAACCTAATTATGCCTATGTAAACGATATGATCATTCCTTTGACAGAAGAGAAGGTAGATTTAGATTCTTTAAATGAAGAAACCATCATAGGAGAAGTTAGCGAGGAAACAACTCACGTAGATAGTCCATCGGTAGAAGAAATGTCTAGCGAACAATCGACTAATCAGCAAAATCATACCACACCTAGTGGAAATAAGGGTTCGAGTACAAATAATGGAGTAAATAAACCAAATACTAATCAAAATAGTAATTCAGCCACAAACTCCAATGCCAGTAATAATAACAGTACCAGTAATAAACCTTCTTCTTCAGCTTCTTCTGAAAGCACAGAAACAGTAACGCCACCAGTCGTCCCCCAAGAACAACAGGTAACAGTTTATCGGAGTAATGGAAGTGTGATAACATTATCGATGAGTGATTATTTGATTGGAGTTGTTGGTGCAGAAATGCCAGCCTCCTTTCCATTAGAAGCCCTAAAAGCCCAAGCCGTAGTCGCAAGGACATATGCTTTAAAAAGAATCTCAAGTGGTCAAAAATTAACGGATACGGTCTCGACTCAAGCTTATAAAGACAATAATCAATTAAGAAGAGAATGGCAGAGAAATTTTGATACTTACTATAATAAGATAAAATTAGCGGTAACTTCAACTGACAACATGACGATAAAATATAACGGTGCATATATCGATGCGGTTTATCATTCGACAAGTAATGGCAGAACGGAAGATGCTATTCATGTGTGGGGAAACAGTGTACCGTATCTAAAAAGTGTTGAAAGTAGTTGGGATAGAAACGCTTCCTCTTATTTACGAACAGAAGAAAAAGAACTTAGTGTTCTTTTGACGTTACTAGGAATTGATTTAAGTGATGAAAGTAGTATCGAAATTATCTCAAGAAATGCGAGTGGTAGAGTTTCTAGTGTTAGAATTGGAAACAAGAACTATAGTGGCGTTGAACTTAGAAATTTACTAGGACTTCGGTCTGCTGACTTTGATTTAGAAGTACAAAACAATAAAGTGATTATTACTACTCGTGGATATGGTCATGGCGTAGGAATGAGTCAGTATGGAGCGAAAGGTATGGCTGAAAATGGCTATAATTACCAACAGATACTAAGACATTATTATCAGGGAATTAGTCTTTCCACAATTTAGTGATGTTAAAATATAAAGTATTCTATAGATAAAAATATGGAGTACTTTTTTGTTGGAATAACCGGTTTTATTAAAGAAATAACATGATTGAAATCAAGGATAATTGGAACAAAAGGAAAAGTTGATAATTTGGATGGTACTTTTAAAGAAGAAAAAATCATGTTATACTAAAAAAGGAAAACAGGTGTAGTTAATGAAAAAGGGAAAGAAAAAATGGATATTCATTGCTTTAGCAAGTATACTCGTGATTTTTATTATCAGCATAATCGTTATTCTGACTAATGATGAATTAAGATTTAAATTTGAATACGGAATGATTAATTATATTCCTTATGAAAATGGAGAAAAAATAGTAATCGATATTCCTTTTGATAACGGTATAAAATACTTAGAAGGGGAGGAAATTATCGATACATTTCGAAATGGAACGGGGATATTTTATCTTGGATATAGTAGTTGCCCATGGTGTCGAAATATTATCGAGCCATTAATTGAAGTGGCTAAAGAAAATGATATGGATACGATTTACTATGTGAATGTTCACGATAAAAAATTTGATGAGATCAAGGACGAACTCAAGGAAATATTAAATGATTATCTACGAGTAGACGAAGAAACTAACCAAAAAGTACTTGCGACACCAGATGTTTATTTCGTTAAAGAAGGAGAAATAAAAACCCATCATATTAGTACTGTCGAAAGTTACCGCAATCCATACCGTGGTATGAACGATAAACAAAAGAACGAATTAAAAGCAATTTATCAAGCAGGAATCGAGGAGATAAAATGAAAAATAAAAAATTAAAAATTGTGTTTATGGGAACCCCTGAATTTAGTGTTCCAGTATTAGAAGCATTAATAGAAAATTATCAAGTAGTGGGGGTAGTGACTCAACCAGACAAAGAAGTAGGTCGTCATCATGAAATAAAACCAACGCCAGTCAAAGAGGTAGCGTTAAAAAATAATATTGTAGTTTTTCAACCACAAAGAATAAAAAAAGAGTATCAAGAAATTTTAGATTTAAAAGCAGATCTGATTGTTACCTGTGCTTATGGGCAAATGATTCCGAAAGAAATCTTAGAAGCTCCCCAATATGGTTGTATCAATGTTCATGCATCCCTTCTACCCAAATTACGTGGTGGGGCACCCATTCATCGTGCCATTATAAATAACGAGACAAGAACGGGAGTTACCATTATGTATATGGTAGAAAAAATGGATGCCGGTGATATTCTTGCACAAATAGATACGCCAATTTATAAAGAAGATAACGTAGGAATTCTTCACGATCGCTTAAGTAAAATGGGCGCCAAACTATTAATAGAAACCATTCCTGACTTAATCGCTGGAAAAATCAAACCAATTCCGCAAAATGAAGAAGAAGTGACCTATGCTTGGAATATTAAAAGAGAGGAAGAAAAAATTGATTTTAACAAGCGAACAATCGATATCTATAATCAAATTCGTGGCCTTAATCCTTGGCCAGGCGGGTATGCCTTGTTAGAGGGAAAAGTCGTTAAAATCTACGAAGCAAGAATCAGTGATAGCTTCTTTACAACCAAAAAGAACGGAGAAATTGGCAAGATTTATGAAGATGGAATCGGTGTCAGTACCAAGGATGGAGAAATTATTATCACCAAATTACAACCATCAGGCAAACGAAAAATGTTAGCTAAAGAATATCTAAACGGAGTTCATGAAGAGGATTTATTAGGAAAAGTATTTAATGAGGAGTAGGGTACAATGAAGAAAGAAGATTGGAAAGCATTACTAAAAAAATGTTTTGGTAAAGAAAAAGATGATCGACTTCATGCGATTGCTATGCTCATCATTTGGGGGATTTTTATTGCTATCGTTATTTTAATGATTCGATTAAGTCCTAGTCGTGAAACATCAAGTAACAACTCCACTACGCCAGATAATAATAACCAAGTAGAAACCACACCAAATACAGGAGGAATTATCAATAATGAAGAAACTCCTAGTACTCCAACAGAAAGCTTTGAAGTGAATTTCAGCTATATCTATACAGTAACTAATAATGGTGTCCAAGAAGTAATTACTGGTAAAAAAATCGACGAAAAAGAAATATTTACCATTATTACGAAAGAAGGAAGCAATAGCTATGCGAAACTAAGTAGTAATTATCTACAAAAAGAAAATGGCGAGTATCATATTGTTGAAAGCCCTAGTTCTAATCTCGTTTACTGCGATGTTGATGATATCTCTTACTTGACAGAAGTAGGCACTTTAACGACAAATGGAAATGTCTATACTTATCAAGTCCCAGTTATTCAAATCGTCAAATTATATAATCCAACTTTCGATACTACTACAATAGATACTAATCTAAAAGATACAATTACCCTAACTACAGAAAATGGTACCTTAAAAACGATTAAAGCAAACTATAATAATTATTTAACGACAGTAAGTGGTCATTTATCTACTTTAACAGTAGAAATGGAATTTAGCCAAGTAGGTACCACTGAGAATTTTGAAATTACCCTTGGTAATTAAGAAAATTTCTTTACACTTTACTTGACAATCAAGAAAGATTATCTTTAAAGGTAATCTTTTTCTATGCTATAATTATGATGTGGAAGTGGATATATGGAAAGTATTTATAACAAAACAATGACAGAACTAGAAGATTACTTTTTAGCCAAAGGAGATAAAAAATATCGAGCAGTACAGGTATTTGAATGGCTTTATCAAAAAAAAGTATCAACATTTGAAGAAATGTCCAACCTAAAAAAGGAAGTAATTGCCTCATTACAAGCAGATTTTACAACATCGACAATTTCGATTGGCAAAGTAGAACGTGATCAAGACGTTAGTAAATATCTCTTCTATCTACAAGATGGAGAAAAAATAGAAGCTGTTCTTATGAATCATCACTACGGAAATAGTCTCTGTATATCTACTCAAGTAGGCTGCAATATGGGCTGTAAATTCTGTGAAAGTGGTCGTTTAAAAAAAGTACGGAATCTAGAAACTAGTGAGATGGTTGAACAGATTTTAAAAGTAGAACAAGAAGAACAGTTGCGTATTAGCCACGTCGTAGTTATGGGAATTGGTGAACCCTTCGATAATTATGATCATCTAGTAAAATTTATTGAAATCATCAATCATCCAAAAGGATTAGCGCTAGGTAGTCGTCATATTACCGTATCTACTTGTGGAATTATTCCTAAAATTAAAGAATTTTCTAATTTGCCATATCAAGTAAATCTAGCGATTAGCTTACATGCCCCAAATGACGAAATAAGAAACCGTATTATGCCAATTAATAAAGTGTATACTATAAATGAATTGATGAAGACATTAAAAGATTATGTGAAAAAGACGAATCGCCGAGTAACTTTCGAATATATATTGTTAAAAGGTATAAATGACCGTGAAAAAGATGCCATAGAATTAGCTCATTTAGTAAAAGATTTAACTTGCTATGTTAATTTAATTCCTTATAATGAAACGAATAATTTAGCTTTTAAACGAAGTGATTATGAGACGATTACTAAGTTTTATGATATACTAAAAAAGAATAAGGTAAACGCTACAATTAGAAAAGAGTTCGGTTCCAATATCAGCGCAGCTTGTGGTCAATTAAGGAGTAAAAAGGAGGACTAATATGAAATCATTTTGTTTAACAGATACCGGAAAAGTGCGAGATCATAATGAAGATAGTGTGATTATCGTAAGAAATAAAAACAATGATTATCTATTAGCTGTATCGGATGGGATGGGTGGTCATTCAGCAGGAGAAGTAGCTTCATCTATTGCCATTAGCTATCTAGGAAAACATTTTCAAGAGACATTTTTAAATATGAATAAAGAACAAGCAATCGAGTGGTTAAGAGATAGTACAACAGAAATTAATCATTTGATTTTTAGTTATGCAGACGATCATCCAGAAAGTAAAGGAATGGGCGCAACTTTAGTTGTAGCGATTAATACCAAAGATTATGTTCTATATGGCAATATTGGAGATTCTAGTGGCTTCGTAATGAAAGATGGCAAACTACATAAAATCACTTATGATCATACTTTAGTTAATTTATTAGTAACGGCAGGAGAACTTACCAAAGAGGAAGCTAAAGACCATCCAAAAAAGAATGTATTAATGAAAGCTTTAGGAGCAACCAAAAATATTGATATTGATATCTTCGATTGTGATACTTCAGTTAGTGGTTTGTTTCTTTGTAGTGATGGACTAACCAATATGCTAGAAGAAGAACAAATTGAACGAGTATTACTTAGTGATTTGACAATCGAAGATAAATTGATTAAACTGGTACATAAAGCAAACAATCGAGGAGGAACAGACAATATTTCCATCGCATACCTGATTAGAGAGGAAAATGAGGAAGGTGAAGTATAATGATAGAAAAGGGGCAGAAAATTAATGATCGTTATGAGATTATTAAAAGTATAGGCGAAGGTGGTATGGCTAATGTCTATCTAGCTTATGATACGATTTTAGATAGAAGAGTAGCAATTAAAGTTCTTCGTGGTGATTTATCTGGGGACGAAAAGTTCGTTAGACGTTTTCAGCGGGAAGCCTTATCTGCATCTAGTTTGTCTCATCCTAATATTGTAGAAATGTATGATGTTGGTGAAGATAATGGTTTATATTATATCGTCATGGAATATATTGAAGGAAAAACACTTAAACAATTAATTAAAAAACGAGGAAGCCTAACCTTAAGTGAAGCAATCGATATTATGCTTCAACTTACTGATGGAATTTCCCATGCCCATGATAGTTATATTATTCACCGTGATTTAAAGCCACAAAATATTATGATTCGAGAAGATGGATCGATAAAGATCACTGACTTTGGTATCGCTATGGCGCTAAATTCTACGCAGTTAACACAGACAAATTCTGTGATGGGTTCTGTTCATTACTTACCACCAGAACAAGCAAGTGGTAAAGGATCGACTATCCGTAGTGATATCTATTCGATGGGAATCTTATTCTATGAATTATTAACGGGACAATTACCATTTAAAGGAGATAATGCGGTAGAAATTGCTTTAAAACAAATGCGCGATGACATTCCAAGTATTCGTAAAAAGAATCCCGCCATTCCGCAAAGTGTCGAAAATGTAATCTTAAAAGCGACTGCGAAAAATCCTAAGAATCGTTATGCTGATGCTAAAGAAATGCATGCTGATTTGTTAACAGTATTAAACGATGAACGGATGAATGAAGAAAAAATTGTTTTTAAATATCCAGAACATGAAATTGAAGATAATACTAAAAATATTACCGTAGTCAAGAAAAAGACAGAAGAAAAAATTCAAGAAGTAAAAGACGATAAAAAAGTGAAAGAAGAAAAAGAAGAGCCAGAAGAAAAAGCAACTGAAAAGGAAGAAAAGTCAGCTGAAGACAAGAGTTTAAAACGGACAAACCGAATTGTTTGGATTTTAGCTTCTTTATTTACGTTAATCGTAATTGGTGTAGTAACTATTTTCTTGATTATTCCGTATTTTTCGAGAACTCCAGATATAGAGATACCAGATGTATCCAATTTATCCGTAGTAGAAGCTGAGAAAAAATTAAAAGAAGAAGGTTTTGAGGTTGCGGTTGAGACTAAGAAAGAAGAAAATGCCACTATAGAAGCCGGAAAAGTAATTAAGACTTCACCAGCCGCGGGAAGAACAGTTAAAGAGGGTACCGTAATTACGTTATATGAGTCATTAGGACAAGAAAAATATGAAGTTGTTGATTTAACGGGAGAAAATAGTGAGGCACAAAAAGAAATATTAGAAACCATGTATGGCTTAAAGGTAACGATTGAAAAACGAACTGTCGATAATCCGGATGATTATAAAGAAGGAGAAATTATCGATCAGAGTGTTAAAGCAGGTAATACTTTAGTAAAAGGAGATTCTATTATTCTTTATGTAGCTGATATTGAAGATGTCTATCCGAATATGGTAGAGGATGGATGGACGATCGAAGATGTTGAAGCGTTCTGTGAAAAGTATAATATTAAATTGACGATCGACTATGAAGCAACTTCACAATATACTGAAGGTACTTTAATCAGTCAATCTCGTTCACCAAAAACACCAATTGTATCTGGTTCAACACTTAAGATTGTTGTTGCAGAAAAACCAAATGTAACAACACCATCACCAACACCAACGCCTAGTGAGGACGAGGAAGAGGATGAAACGGTAACTTCACCATCTCCAACGCCATCAACTTCGCCAACACCAACACCTTCAACGTCACCATCAACAAATCATTAAACAGGGGGATAAATGAAAGGACAAATTGTTAAAATTGTAAGTAATTTATGTTCAGTCGAGTGTGAGAATCAAGTATTCGAATGTACACCTAGGGGAAAATTTCGAAATCAAAAGATTAGTCCCATCGTAGGGGATTATGTAGAATTTGATGAAAAAAACAAATACTTATTAGAAATTTTACCCCGTAAGAATTGCCTTGAAAGACCACTCGTTGCGAACATTGATCAGGGACTTTTAGTAACGAGTGTAAAAAGTCCCGATTTTTCTACCAATTTATTGGATAAATTATTAACAGTGATGGAATATCATCAGATCACACCGATTATCTGTGTGACCAAATGGGACTTATTAACAGGAACAGAAAAAAAAGAGATAAAAAAGATTCTAAAATATTATCAAAAAATTGGTTATAAAGTAATCTATAATCATAAGTTATGGCAAGTAAAAAAGATTTTTAAGAATAAAACGACGGTTTTAACTGGACAAACTGGAGCCGGAAAATCCACTTTGATTAATAAATTAGATCCCCATTTCCATTTAGAAACCGGGGAGATATCTAAAGCGCTAGGCCGTGGAAAACATACGACTAGACATGTGGAACTTCTACATTTGTGTAAGGGTAAAGTCTTAGATACACCAGGTTTTTCACAGTTAGATTTTCAAGAGATTCCGGATGAAGAGTTAAGAGATACATTCATTGAGTTTAAAAAGTATCCATGCCCATATAAAGACTGTATGCATTTATCCGAAAAAGAATGTCAGGTTAAAGCCAATGTTAAAAATGGAAAAATTTTAGCGAGCCGTTATGAAAATTATCAGAAATTAATGAAGAAAAGTAGGTGGTAAAATGAAAGTATCTGCTTCTTTTCTAACTTGTCGAAAGATAGAAAAAGCGATAGAAAAGCTATCGCTTACCGATGTTGACTATATTCATGTCGATTTTGTTGATAATACCTTTTGTCAAGGAAAGAAAATTCCTATTAGAAGATTAAAAAAAATATATCGTTATACGGCTAAACGTTTAGATGTTCACTTGATGGTAAATAAACCCAAAAAGTACATTAAGCAGTTTGTAAAACTAAATGCAGAAATGATTACTTTTCCAATTGAAATTGAAAAAGATATCGAAAAGAATTTAAATTTGATCAAGAAATACGGTTTAAAATGTGGATTATCGATTAATCCAGATACGAATTTACATCTCTTAGAAAAATGGCTAGACAAAATAGATCTGGTTCTTGTGATGGGAGTAAATCCAGGATATGGGGGGCAAGAATTTATCCCAGAAGTAAAAAATAGAGTAGAAATCATCAGAAAAATGATCACAGAACATCAATCTAAGACTCTGTTAAGCCTAGATGGTGGCATCAATCAGCAAATTGTGAAAGAAGTTTCTCCTTTTGTCGATATTATCGTGAGTGGTTCTTATATCACGAATGCGGATGATTACCAAGAACAAATCGATATTCTAAGAGGAAAAGAAAAACAAGAGAATACGGAAAATATAGAAATAAAAGAAAAGAATGAAAATCTATCTCAGTAACTAACTGAATTCAGGTTTTCATTCTTTTCATGACAATAAAAAATAAGCGATTACTCACTTACTTCTTCGATCTTTTCATCTTTTCTAGAAGTTCTAATTTCTCTTGCACTACATCTTATTCTAGTTCCATCTTCTAACGTAACAGTTTGAAGATTAACTCCTTGTTTTTTTCTAGTAGCATTTAATGCATGAGAACGTTTATTTCCAAATAAAGGTTTCTTATTCGTAACTTTAACTGCCATAGTCTTTTTCCTCCTTTGATACATGTTTTAACTTGCGCTTATAACTTTATCATAGATTGCGCAATAAGTCAAATAAAACAAGCGAAAAAATATACCTTTAGTCATTTTATTGATTTTTCGCAAAAAAAAGATATAATAAGAACAATACAAAGTTAAGGAGGGGTTCTATGTGGCCTGAAATTTATCGTAAAAATAATGTAGGCGTGATTTTTGATCCTAATTTTTGGCGTAATTGGGGACCAACCCACATGGTTTACTTTCATCCAGATTTATTCTCTGATGACAAAAAGATAAACAGTATTTATTGCCTTTGGCAACCGTTTACTACTATCGATTTTAATAAAGAAGATATCGCTATGGTATTAGAATATGCTTGTAGTGAATTCGGTGAACATTGTACCTTTTTTTCATATAAAGATATTCCCGATATTGAACATTCAAGATGTGAAGATTATTACGTTTTACCTACCTTTGAAACTTTAGAAGAAGATGTACTTACTATTTATAATGGAATATTAATGAAAAAAACAAAAGAAGAATTATATATATCCTATTTAGAAGACCATCTTTTTACTCTTCAAGCTTTATCTTTTCGTCAAAGAAAACAAGTTCAAGATACATTGGGACTTAATTTAGAAGAGTATAGAAAATATCTAGAAAAAGCGATCGCTCTTATTTCTCAACTCCCCATCGAAAGTCGAATCCAAATAATCAAAAAACTATATGATTTTTCACAGCTACCTACCATTATTTCTTGCCTAGAAACTGAGTACCCGAAAACAGAAATTAAGTCATTAAGAAATCACTTTGAAGAAAAGTATAATCGTTACAACAATCCTTTTTGGAATAATGCCAATGATTTAAATTCTATCTTTCGTCATGCTAGAGACCAACATTTGAATTATGCAATGCAATATATTGAGAAGGAAGTACCAGAAATTACGTTTGATCCAATTAGTGAAAAACTTATCCAAACTGGGAAAATGACGACTAGTTTTGAAATCGTCTATGGTTCAGTTGGGTTAGAAAATGGGGTTGCCACGTTTAAAGAGAAAAAAAAGAATTATTCTAAGTCCTTATAACTGGATAGAATCCCCTAAAACAAAGTAGTTACTCTAAAAAGCGAATGGTTTTATTTCTGTTAAAAAAAATTTACGTTTAGAAAAAGAAGTCGAATCCATATTTTTTTGGTAAAATAAGAATAGACTGGAGGAAATTCTATGTACGTACCATTATACATAAAGACCAATTATTCTTTGTTATCAAGTGTGATTAGAATCGATAATTTGATTGAAAGGGCAAAACAAAATCATTTTTCCTCTCTTGCTATCACAGATAACAATATGTATGGAACAATGGAATTCTATCAAAAGTGCAAGGCCGCAGGAATTCATCCGATTATCGGTTTAGAACTAGAGCTAGAAAATGACATTATATTATTGTATGCTAAAAATTATCAAGGCTATCAAACATTGATTAAGTTATCTACGATACAAAGTGAGCGCAAAGTCTTAATGGAAGATATAGAAAATCATCACGATGAAGTAATCGCTATTGTTCCTTTTGACAGTCATAATTCTTTTGACAAAGTACAAAAAGTAGTCAAAGAGAGCGATTGTTTTTTAGGATATAAAGATAAACAACAAGAAGTAGAAGCAAGAAAAAAAACATCTCAACTTGTCTATCTAAATAAAACCCTATATTTAGATCCAGAAGAAAATGAATACTTGAAATATCTATATATGATTAGAGATGGTAAGACAATTGCGGATTTTATGGATTATGATTTACTAAATCATGAATTACGTTTCGAAGAAGTCTATGAATATTCGACCAATCAAGGATTATTTCAAACTGAACAAATCGCTAAAGCCTGTAATTTAGAATTTCCTAAATCAGAATTATTGCTCCCTATTTTTGAAACCGGAAAAGATCTAACCTCAGATCAGTATTTAGCCAATTTAGCCAAAGTAGGACTTAATCGCAGATTAAATGGCGAAGTGAGCGAGGCTTATAGTAAGCGATTAATTTATGAATTATCGGTAATCGAAAAGATGGGATTCTCCAATTACTTTTTAGTTGTATATGATTTTATTAAATATGCGAAAAAAAATAAAATCCTAGTCGGTCCTGGTAGAGGAAGTGGAGCAGGATCTCTTGTTTGTTACTCGATTGGTATAACTGATATTGATCCGATAAAATATGATCTTCTCTTTGAACGCTTTTTAAATCCAGAGCGAATCAGTATGCCGGATATCGATACGGATTTTCCAGATATCTATCGGGATAAAGTGATCGATTATGTGGTAGAAAAGTACGGAAAAAAACGGGTGAGTGGTATCGTTACTTTTGGTACTCTAGCCGCTAAACAAGCCTTACGCGATGTCGCAAGAGTCTTAAACGTCCCTAGTTATCAGGTTGACTTAATCACCAAACGAATCCCAAATTTTACTAAATTAAAATTACTAGACTTCTATCATCAAGACCAGGAGTTAAAACAGTTAATCGATAGTGAAAAAAAACTTCAACTAATGTTTAAAGTTGCCTGTCATATCGAAGGCTTTCCAAGACACACCTCATCTCACGCGGCGGGAATTGTCATGTGCAAAAAAGACTTAGATGAAGTGATTCCTCTAACCAAAAGTGATGATATGTATTTAACTGGTTTTTCCATGGAATACTTAGAGCCACTAGGATTATTAAAAATGGATTTCTTAGGACTTAGAACCTTAACCACAATTATGCATATCATGGAAATGATTGCCGAAAAAGAAAACATCCATATCGATTTTAATCGCATTCCTTTAGATGATGAAAAAGTATTAACCTTGTTTCAAAAAGCGGATACGACAGGAATATTCCAGTTTGAGTCAGAGGGGATGAGAAACTTCTTACGCAATTTAGAACCAAATAGTTTCGAAGATATTTTTGCCGCAATCGCATTATTTAGACCGGGACCAGCTAGTAATATTGATTCTTATATTCGTAGGAAAAAAGGCCAAGAAGAAATTACTTACTTAGACCCATCACTAGAACCAATTTTAAAAAGTACAAAAGGAATTATTATCTATCAAGAACAGATTATGCAAATTGCCAATCAATTAGCGGGATATACTTTAGGAGAAGCTGATATTCTGAGAAAGGCAATGAGTAAAAAGAAAAGTGATGTCTTAAAAAATGAAGAAGAAAAGTTTATTAGACAAAGTGTGGAACGTGGTCATAGCAAGGATATTGCTAAACAAATATTTGATTTAATTTTAAATTTTGCTAATTATGGGTTTAATCGTTCCCACTCAGTTGCCTATTCTTTGATTGCCTATAAGATGGCATATCTAAAAGTATATTTTCCTAAATATTTTTATAGTAGTCTTCTAACTTCCGTAATTGGTAGTGAAACAAAAACAAAAGAATACATTAATGAAATTAAAGCCAAAAAAATAATCATAAAAAAACCATGTATCAATAATAGTGGTAAAGAATACATTGCTGAAACTGATGGAATTAGATATCCATTATCGGGAATAAAAAATGTTGGATTAGTATCAGTAGAAGCTATTATTAAAAATCAACCCTATACAGATATCTTTGATTTTGTTCAAAAAACTGCAGGAAAAATAAATAGTAAAATCGTAGAATCTTTAATAGATGCCGGTTGCTTTGATACATTTGGTTACAATCATAATACTTTACATCACAACTTAGATAGTATTATGAACTATGCAGAACTAGTAAAAGACTTAGATAGTGAATATGTTTTAAAACCAGAAATAGAAGTAGTAGAAGAATATAGTAAAGAGTATTTAATTAGTAAAGAAAAAGAATTATTCGGTTTCTATTTAAGTAATCATCCCGTTACTTTTTACAAAGTCAAATTCCCTAATATTATTCCATTAGATCAAATTTATAAGTACTACAATCAAAGAGTAAACGTTATTATCCTGATCGATAAAGTCCGTACGATAAAGACCAAAAACGGAGATGAGATGATGTTTATTTGGGGAAGTGACGAGTATCAGGCAATGGATTTCACTCTTTTTCCTAAAGTGTATCAACGTTATCAAAATCTATCACTACAGAGTAATATGATTGTGAAAATATCTGGACGAGTAGAGAGAAGGTACGATAAATTTCAAATCGTTGTTGATGGTTTAGAATGGTTAAATCAACAAAATAAACATGAGTAAAGGAGGAAAAATGACTTACCCAACAGAAGAAGAATATCGAGAAGCTTATGAAAAATGGTGTCAAGAACATCCAGGGAAAACTGGGGCGGAAATTTCTCAAAATGCAGTAGTGGAAATCAACGGGAAACTAGTGAAATTAGGGAAAAAAATCAATTACATGAGAAATTTTCCTAATAATCTTTCTCCAACGGTAAGAGAATATTGGCAAAAAACTAACGCACTTGAAACACAAGAAGAACGACTAGAAAACAAATATAGACAAGCGGCTTTATTGTGGAAAAAAGAAAATCATAAAGAACACTTAGATATTCCCACTACAACTACAGTATATATCAAAAGATATGGCATGGTAAAAATCGGTCGACATTTAAGCGATATGCGTAGTATTTATAAAATGCAGAAAAAGGGTAGCCATTATCATGGAAGAAAGAATCTAACAGAAGAACAAATTGCTTGGTGGACCAAAGAAGGAATGAATTGGGAACGACCTAGGCATAGTAAAACGAGAAGGCAAGCTCCAGATCATCATTTAGAACTTGTTCAAGAATTAAAATCATTGCGTGACGAAGAAAATGAATTAGACAATATCTTAGACTGGCTTTTGATTGATTACGAAACTTTTCGTCAAATAGTAGAAGAAAAAATAAATAAGATCAAAATCAATGAAGATTTAAAAAGCAATCAATCGGAAATTTTAACTGATCATAGTAGTTGTTGCCAACTACTCTTAGAAAAAGTAATAAAATTTCACCGACTTTTTCCAAATGAATCACTTGAGCAAATACTAACGAGAAGCATTCATGAAATCACTATAGAAAAAGAATTTCCTAATTGGATAATGGAAAAATATACTCCATATGTGATAGAAATTTTACAATATTTAAACTTGCCGGTAAGAGAAATAACTAACTTGATGAACCAAGATATTCTGCCTTTAGAACAAGCAATTACTATTCAGTTAGTCGGTAATCAAAATATTTCCCCAAAAGATAAAAAATGGTTACAGATCACAACGGAATATCTAGTAAATTTATTATTAAAACACTCCACCAATAAAAAGGAAGAAATAATAGATAATTTTTTTGACGAGTTAAAAGAACACCAATTAACCAAACAAGAACTAAAAAAATTAAGAGACTTATCCCTTCAAGCATTTGAAAGAATTAGAATGTTTCAAATACTAGAAGTAGGACTAGAAACAGAAGAAAAGAAAAAATTAGAAAAGATGAAAGCGTATCATTTTTCATCACAAGATATTGAAGAAGCTTACTTTAACGCGTTAAGATTTAATCGTGCTAAAAAATCTAAACAAGAAAAGAATAACGATCGCTTAGAATTACTTCGTCAATATATTATTGATTGGAGGCTCTATTCTCCAGAAGAAAAAAGGAGAATTATTGAAAATCACCATTTCACAGAAGAAGAAATCAGTTACATGAATACAACTAGACAAAAAATAGATCATACCATATACAAAGTCAAAAAAATGAGGAAAAAGAGTTGAAAAAACTAAAGAAGAAAACTTTCCAAAACAGGGATAGTGTGTTATATTTATATATATGATGAGGATGTGGGTATATGAAATTAACATTTGAAACAAACGACTATCTGCTTACTTGGAATTTATTGTATGGCGCTTCTATTTCTCCTAAGATTCATGCGGCTAAACAAAAGTTGTGGTCTGCCTATAAAAAACAATATAATGCAGGAATGAAAGATAAAGATGAGATGCTTCAAGATATTAAAAATTATATTCCTGATGATGATACTCTATATAATTTAGTATTTGAAACTGATGTATTTGAAACTTTAAAAAAGAGTGCAGAAAAGCATCGTTTAGCACTCATGAAAGTATGGGATGAAAAGAAAAAAGAAATTAACCAATATTTAAAAGAAATCTTGCGTTTTCCACTAGAAGACAATTATAATATATTAGTCTTATGTCCAGAAATGGATACTGTTTTGATTTCTAAAACGACAAAAACAAGTATCGGTTGGGGCTTTAAAAAAGATAATGAAGATTGGTTTATGGCTCTTTCTAATATTTTGTATACATTAATTAAAAACGAAGTTGGTGACTTCGAAAAAGAGTATAAAGAAATTGTTCAAGCCATTTTGGAATTAGCAATTCATAATGAACTTTACACAAGACTAGCTAATAATTCTAATTATCTAGAGGGAGATCATACACTAGTGTATTTAAAACGACAGATTTATCCTTATTGGCTAATGTATTTAGGATGCGATCGCGAAGATATGACTCATTATATGATGCGAGATAAAATCGCGTTTGATATCGATAACTACACCATGGAAACCGCACTAAAAAAAGTGGATTTATACGAATTTATCCGTTTTTGTATAAAGAATCAAAAACACATTATACGGATTAATAACTTAGAAATAATATAGATTTCATTTAGCATGAAATCTATTTTAATAGGGGGAGAAGTATGGCAGAAGATAAAATAACCATTTTATTTGAACAATTAAAATTAACTGATGAAGAAAAAAGTCATTTTCAGGGGTTATCTTTAGAAAAAGTACTAGTAAATCCCAAAAATAATTGTTGGACTTTTCTTTTAGGCAGCGAAGAAATTTTACCATTAGAAGATTATCAATTACTAAAAGAAAAAGGGGAAAAGGCTTTTGAACATATCAAACAAGTTTTCTTTAAGATTAATCCCCATCACCAATCTTTTGATTACTTACCTAATTATTATAAACAGACATTAATCGAGGTAAAAGATGTTTTAATATTTGCTCCTGCCTTTGAAGAAAACTTAATTGAACAAGATGGAGAATACAAAATCGAAGTGACGAATGCTGAAGAAGAAAGAGAAGTACATACCTTTTTACCTAAATTAAATTATCTATTAAGCTTAGCTGGATTTACTTCGCCACTAACCACTTTACTCAATGAAGAAAAAAAAGAACTAGTTCGTCAAGAAATCAAAGAGGAGTTAAATGAAGCGCTAACGACAATCCCACCCGCCGTCGAGCCGGAAAAGCAAGCGCCCGAAAAGAAATCATATAGTGATAATGGAGAGAAGAAACCATATCGTCGCCCAGCTAAGAAAGAGGATGATCCGAGCGTAATACTAGGACGTAAAATTGGGGATAAACCAATCTCAATGAAAAGTATTGTTGGAGAAAGTGATAACATCACAGTAGAAGGATATGTCTTTGGTGTTGATTACTTTGAATCAAGTAAAACAGATTTTAAAATTATTACGCTGAAATTAACTGATTATAGCGATAGTATCTATGCTAAAGTCTTTGTTCGAGGAGATGAAGAATATGCTAGGCTCTCTAAAGAATTAAAAACTGGAAAATGGTTTATTATTAGAGGATATACTAAAAACGATCAATTCTCTAAGGAGTTAGTATTGAATGTACGTGATATTTGCATTTTAGACCGCCAAGCAGAAGAAATAGAAGATACTTATCCAGAAAAAAGAGTAGAGTTACATGCCCATACGATGATGAGTCAAATGGATGGGGTAGTCGATGAAGTTAAATTAGTCAAACAAGCGATGAAATGGGGACATCGTGGTATTGCGATTACCGATCATAATGGTTGTCAGGCTTTTCCTCATGTTTATAATACCGTAACTGATTATAATAAAGGAAAAGAAGAACAAGATAAATTTAAAGCAATCTATGGGACAGAGCTTACCTTAATCGATGACAGTGTAGATATCGTTATTCGGGGAGATGATCGAGAACTGCTCACAACAACTTATGTTGTTTTCGACTTTGAAACGACCGGTTTCAATGCTGGTGGCGAAGATACGATTATCGAAATTGGTGCGGTAAAGATAAAAAATGGTGAGATTATCGACCGCTTTGATGAATTAGTCAATCCAGGTAAACCATTAAGTGCTAAAATTACTGAAGTAACCAATATTACTGATCAAATGTTAATTGGTAAAGATAACGAAGAAAATGCGGTTCGCCGTTTCATCGAATGGTACGGAGACTTACCTATGGTTGCTCATAATGCAAAGTTTGATACTTCTTTCTTAGAGATGGCGATTAAAAAATACGGTTTCAAAAAATTGACTAACCCGATTATCGATACCTTAGAACTTTCTAGAACATTAGACACCAATTATGCTCGCCATAGTTTAAGTGCCTTGGTAAAGAGATATGATGTACCATGGGATGAAGATGCCCATCACCGGGCAGATTACGATGCCGAAGGAACTGCCTTAGTATTTCACAAGATGTTAAAAAAGTTAAGTGATAGAAACTTTGAAACGATAGCTGATTTGAATAATTTAGTATCCAAAGAAGAAATTCATAAATACGGTCGTAGTTATCACGTGAATTTATTAGCGAAAAATAAAACGGGATTAAAAAATTTATTTAAAATTATCAGTTTAGCCAATACAAAATATCTATATAAGACACCTAGAATCTTACGTAGCGAGATCGAAAATCATCGCGAAGGCTTACTAGTAGGAAGTGGCTGCTATGAAAGTGAAGTATTTAGGGAAGCAAGAAGTAAAGCCGATGAAGAATTAACTAATATTATCAATTTTTATGATTATGTAGAAGTTCAACCACCAGAATGTTATAATCATCTAATTCAAATGCACGATTTTGATAACGAAGAACAGTTACTAGAAAATATCAAGAAAGTAATTCGAGTAACGAAAGATAGTGGTAAGTTAATCGTCGCAACAGGGGACGTTCATCACTTAAAACGAGATGACAAAATATATCGAGAAATTATCGTCAATCAAAAAGTACCTGGCGGTGGTAGGCATCCACTTGCCAAAAGCGATATTACAGAAATTCCTAGTAATCATTTCCGAACGACCGATGAAATGATGGAAGATTTTGCTTTTTTAGATGAAGATTTAAGAAAAGAAATTATAATTGCCAATCCAAATAAAATCTTGGATATGGTAGAGGAAATCGAAGTAATTATCGATACAGGCGGTATTCCTTTTTCACCTGCGATCGATCGAAGTGTCGAAACGGTAACAGAACTAGTATATACTAAAGCTTCATCGTGGTATGGCGATCCATTACCATTCAATATCGAAGAGCGAATTGCCAAAGAGTTGTATGGTGATTTACTAATCGACGTCATCAAAAAAGAAGTAGCAAAGAAAAATCTTAGTGAAGAAGAAGCGGAAAAAGAACTTTATCGACGTCTACATGAAGTTATTCTAGCTGGTTTTGACCAAGTAAAAGAGCTTGTTTGGGAAGATTTAAAAGCCAATGACCCAGAATTAACCGATGCCGATCGTGAAAAAACGTTAAAAAAGAAATTAGGTGGAGTCATCGGTGGTGGCTTCGATGTGATCTATTTAATTGCCCAAAAGCTAGTTAAACATTCGAATGATGATGGTTATCTAGTAGGGTCGCGTGGATCGGTTGGTTCTAGTTTCGTAGCGACAATGATGGGAATTACCGAAGTTAACCCGCTTCCTGCTCATTATTTATGCCGTAACGAAGAATGTAAGTATTCTGAATTTATTAACGAAAACGGTGAAGCTTATGGTAAAGAATACTCAAGTGGATATGATTTACCGGATAAACTTTGTCCGAAATGTGGTCAACCTTTAGGAAAAGAAGGGCAAGACATGCCATTTGCGACCTTTCTTGGGTTCAATGCCGATAAAGTACCCGATATCGACTTAAACTTCTCAGGAGAATATCAATGGAAAGCCCATGAATATACAAAAGTATTATTCGGTGTTGACAACGTATATCGTGCCGGAACAATTGGTACTGTAGCCGAAAAAACCGCATTTGGTTATGTAAAAGGATATCTCGAAGAACATGGAATTACCAATATGCGTACCGCCGAGATTGAACGTTTAGCCTTAGGTTGTACAGGAGTCAAACGGACGACAGGTCAACACCCAGGCGGAATTGTCGTTATCCCCGGCTATATGGATGTCTTTGATTTTACTCCATTCCAGTATCCAGCTGATGATCCGACGAGCTTGTGGCGAACGACCCACTTCGATTACCATGCTATCGATCAAGATGTTTTAAAACTTGATATACTCGGGCACGATGATCCGACGGTATTAAGAATGCTTCAAGATTTATCGGGAATCGATGTGACCACGCTACCAATTAGTGATCCAAAAGTACTAAGTTTACTTCGTAGTCCTGAAGCATTAGGAGTAACTGAAGAACAAATTATGTGCCCAACAGGAACGTTAGGCTTACCAGAAATGGGAACCAAGTTTGTTATTAATATGCTAGTAGAGACCAAGCCAAAAACATTCTCCGAACTAGTAAAAATCTCTGGTTTATCACACGGAACTGATGTATGGGCAGGAAACGCTAGCGAACTAATTGAAAATAATGTCGTACCGTTTAAAGATGTTATCGGTTGCCGTGATGATATCATGGTTAACTTAATGAACTGGGGAATGGAACCAAAACGAGCCTTCAAAATTATGGAATTTGTCCGTAAAGGAAAAGCTAGTAAAGATCCAGAAACTTGGAAGGGAATGGCAGAAGACATGAAAAAAGCTAATGTTCCTGACTGGTATATTGAGTCGTGTCGTAAAATCAAATACATGTTCCCGAAAGCCCATGCTTGTGCTTATGTTATGTCAGCTTTACGAATCGCTTGGTTCAAAGTATATCAACCTAACCGCTATTATGCCGCTTATTTTTCAGTAAGAGAAAGTGACTTTGACATCGAATGTATGATGAAAGGCTATAACTCAATTAGAAAGAGAATCGAAGACTTGACAGAAAAAGGCTTTGAAGCTTCTAATAAAGAAACCAATATTTTGGAATGTTTAAAAAATGCGTTAGAGGCAAGTGCTCGTGGAATAAAATTTGGTGCCATCGATATTTATAAAAGTGATGCTGAACGTTTTAAGATTGATGAAGAAGATGAAATGACCTTGATTCCACCATTTCGTTGTATTGATGGACTAGGAGGAGCAGTAGCGAATAGTATTGTAAAAGAACGAGAAGAAAAAGCATTTCTAAGCATCGAAGATTTACAAAAACGTGCCAAAGTTTCCGCAACATTAATTGATAAAATGAAAATGATGGGTATATTAAATGATTTACCTGAATCTAGTCAGATGACATTATTTTAAAAAAGATATACAATAAAATAAAGGTGGAGAAGAAAATGGATAATCGTCCCATTGGTATTTTTGATTCTGGGATTGGAGGGGTAACAATACTAAAGTGTTTACTTGCGAAAATGCCAAATGAAAACTATATTTATTATAGTGACTCTAAACATAATCCCTATGGAGAAAAAACCAAAGAAGAAGTACTCGGTTTTGTCGATCAAATCATAAATTATTTTATCGAGAAAGATTGTAAGGCAATTGTATTTGCTTGTAATACCGCAACCGCATTAGCCATTGATGAGATGCGAAAAAAACATCCTGATTTACTCTTAATCGGTACAGAACCTGCTTATAAGATGATCCATGATTATGCGCCTAATACAAAAACACTAGTCATGGCAACGCCTGCGACCATCGAAAGTGAACGGTTTCAAAACTTATATCACCACTATGATAATCAAAGATCCTATCTCTTAGCGTGCCCCAATCTAGCCTATTTAATCGAAGAAAATAAAGAAGAAGAATTAACTAGTTATCTTCGACAGTTGCTAGGACCATTTCAACAAGAAAATATCGAATCAGTTGTATTAGGATGTACACATTATCCGTTAATTATAGAAAAAATAGAAGCTATCTTAGGGAAAGTCAAATTTTATGATGGTGGTGAAGGAATCGCCAATCATCTGTATCATCTTTTAGAAAGTAATCATCAATTAAATTTAAATAAGGCGAAAAAAGAGATTTACTTCGAAGATTCTAATCATAATGAACAAAAAAAAGAACGCTTTTTTGCATTTCTAACCGAGTTACAGAAATAGAAAATTTTGCATAAA
The DNA here is from genome assembly GCA_018716115.1 of Candidatus Alloscybalousia intestinigallinarum. Lineage (GTDB taxonomy): Bacteria > Bacillota_I > Bacilli_A > RF39 > UBA660 > Alloscybalousia > Alloscybalousia intestinigallinarum. Next base: position 23,736 of record DVKF01000020.1, on the reverse strand, counting down.
GTTAACGAATAGTTGACTCATAAAAACACGTATGATAACCTTTAATTGAAGGATAAGCATACTATGGAAAGAGTAGAAATTAAGTGGGAAAAATTAATCAGTTGTTATAAAGAGTTATTTTCTTTAGAGGCACCAAGTATTTATTATGATCCAAAAAGGAATATCTTTACTACGAATAAAGGTATTTCTAATTTGTGCTTGGATTTTCCCCTTAGTGTCAAAAAGAAAATTATCGATAACTATAGTAAGATTTTACCAAGTAAGAAAGATAAAAGAATAATTAGACAGATTTTAAACAACTCTAAACACCCGATGGAAGATAGTTTTTACTATCTCAACAAAACGAATTTAAATTGGTATTTCTATCTCCAACCATTTTTAGAACGAGAAGTAGAGTGCCTTGCTTTAAAATGGTGTCTTGATCATCAAATAAAAATAATAAAATAAAAGATATAGTTGACAAATTCGTCTAATATGAACCTCGTTTCTATGTCCAAGAAACGGGGTTCAGTTCATCTTCTATATCTTTTTTTGCTTTTCTTCTGAAAGATTTACCCAATGTTGAAATTCTTCTGGAAACTGAGAAAGCCTTAGTGTTATTATTCGTTTTCTTTCTTCTTTTAAATACTTAAGATGTTCTAAATAATCAGCTTTTAATATTTCTAATTTTTGTGGATAATCCATTTGAAACCCGCTAAGTTGATGCGTATCACAAAATCGATTAAATTCCTCCTCTGACGGTTGATAATAGGTTGCCTCAAAAGGACCTAACAGAGGAAGATCATCGAGATTAATCATTTGCAGTTGGTGAGTAGTAAATAATTTTTGACCAATTTCTCCACTTGATTCAAAACTTGTTCTAAAATTGAAGTAGCCATCAAATACTAACGGCTCTTCAAAATGAGGAGATACACAACGAATACGAACAGTATTTTCTTCTTTCTTATGGATAGAACACAATATTAAATAATCATGGTGGTACATAATGGTAAAATCTGGACTAAATTCTATTGGCAAGCGATCAGCCATAGGAATTTTGGAAAAAATCACCTGTTGAAATCCCATTTTTTTCAAACTTGTAATGGTATCAGAGAAGGATATAAAATTCAGTTTCTGATCGATATTTTCAATTAGCCTTTCTAAAATAGAATCTCCAATAATCTTTCCTTTTTCTAAATTGGTTAAGTTTGTATATTCCCATAAATCATTTCCATATTTCTCTTGTAAAAGTTTAATTACTAGACTGCTTAGTGCATCTATAAGTTCATCATTCATCAATCTATTTCCTCCCTAAATATTAATTTTATTATATTGCTTTTGTTTAGGCTGTCAAGTCTCAAAACGATTCTTTCATTTATACCTTAGAAAATAGCTTCTTTAAATTAACTTTCTAGCTATGAATAAACGACTTATAGATCATAATAACGTTCAAACTCAGATACTCTCTCGGGTAAAAAAATGGCTAATCAAATATCTTAATAAATTCTAAGAATTAAATTCCTATAAAGTAGATGTTGAAAGAAGAAAAAATGTCATAAAATTATTAGGATAACGAATAAAAAAATGGTATAATGATTTTGGTGATATAATGTCAATAAAGATTAGAGATTTGAACATCAATTACATACAATATGGTAGTGGTAAGGATATTGTATTATTACACGGCTGGGGCCAAAATATCGCAATGATGCAACCACTTGCCAAAGAGTTTCCAAATTATCGAATTACAATTATCGACTTTCCAGGATTTGGCCAAAGTGATGACTTAAAAGTTGCTTGGTCAATAGAAGATTACGAAGAATGTGTAGCTGAGTTCTTAGAAACAGTAAATGTAAAAAAACCAATTCTAATTGGACATTCTTTTGGGGGAAGAGTAGCTATCATTTATGCAAGTAGACACGAAGTCGAAAAACTAGTACTATTTGGTAGTCCTTGTGTTCGAGAACAAAAAACATCACCAAAAGAGAAATTCTTAAAGACAATGAAAAAAATACCAGGCATGAAAAAAATAGGAGAGTTTGCCAAAAACTACATCGGTTCAGAAGACTATAAAAAAGCATCTCCCATTCTAAGAGAATCATTTGTTAAAATCGTCAATCAAGATTTAAGCGAATATGCGAAAAAAATTACCTGTCCCACTTTATTAATCTGGGGGACGAATGATGAAGCTGCGCCAATAGAAGATGCTAGAAAACTAGAAAAATTACTAAAAGATGGTGCCTTAATTGAGCTAGAAGGGTATACCCACTATGCCTATTTAGAAGCTTTACCACGAGTTGTAAGCATTTTAAATGAATTCTTTAAAGAGGTGAAATCATGAATATTTATACAATTACTTTTATCGTGATGATGATCTTTACTATTATAAAAAATAAGAAGTCGCTTCACATGTTACAACAAAATTTATATAATGAAAATAACCGTTATCTAAAATGGTTAAAAAGAAATAGTAAACAAGTATTTATTTCTCTAGATTTATTATCGTTATTATTACTTTTAATTGCTTACTACTTAAATAATGATACCTCAATTATTTTTGCGAGTTTAGCAATCGTTGCTTATATTGGAGAAGCCCTCCGGTTACTTTCTTTATATAAATCTGAAAAAACGAAAAAACCCCTTGTCATTACAAAACGAGTAAGAAGGTTAATCGTTACTTTGACCATTTTATTTTTCATTCCCCTTATTTTCTATTTAGTGGATTATCGAAATGGTTACTTGATGTTACTGTTATCGGCTATACTTACTTATTTTAGTTATCTTGTTGTCTTCTTAGCAAAAATCATCAATACTCCAATCGAGAAGTTTGTCTATAAGTACTATGAAACCAAAGCAAAGAAAAAATTACGTAGTATGAATCACTTAAAAGTAATTGGCATTACTGGAAGTTATGGAAAGACAAGTAGTAAAAATATCTTGAGTGATATCTTAAATTTAAAATATATTACGAGACCAACCCCTAAAAATTTAAATACTGAATATGGGTTAATGATCACAATCAATAACTATCTAGATAAATTTGATGAAGTATTCATCGCCGAAATGGGTGCTTATAAAAGAGGAGAAATTAAAAAACTATGTGATATGGTCCACCCTAAATATGGAATTTTAACACGAATAGGGCTTGCTCATCTAGAGACATTTGGTAGTGCGGAAAATATTATGAAAACAAAATTTGAGCTGATTGAAAGTTTACCAGATGATGGAATCGCGGTACTAAATGGCGATGATCCTAAGCAGTTATCGTATCCAATTCAAAGCAAATGCAAAAAAGTGTGGATTGGAATCGATAATAAGGATGTAGATATTTATGCAGAAAATATTAGATGTAACTACAAAGGAAGCAAATTTGATGTAGTCTTCAAAGGTGATGACAAACGTTATCCTTTTGAAACCAAACTTTTAGGTAATCATAATATCTACAATATCTTAGCTGGAATTGCCTTAGGAAAAGAATTTGGCATGTCGATTAGTGAACTAGAAAAAGGAGTGAAAAAAGTAAAACCGATTGAAAGTCGTCTAGAACTTAGAAATTACGGTTATATGTATCAAATCAATGATGCTTATAATTCCAATCCAGTCGGTGCTAAAGCGGCTTTAGATGTTCTAGCGATGATGCCAGGAAAGAAAGTAGTAGTAACTCCAGGTATGACAGAGCTAGGAGAAAAGGAAGAAGAGTTAAATCAAATCTTCGGTAATCAGATTAGTAAAGTAGCTGACTGTGTAATTTTAGTCGGTGAGAAAAGAACAAAACCTATTTTTAAAGGCATCGTCGAAGGGAATTTCGATAAAGGCAAAATTTATGTAGTAAATAGTGTTTACGATGCTTACACCTTATTACAAACCATGAGCACAGATAAAGCTTTATATGCTTTATTTGAAAATGATTTACCAGATCTTTATAATGAATAGGAGTGAATAAAATGAAAATTAAATTAGGCGTTATATTTGGTGGAGAAAGTGTAGAACATGAAGTAAGTATTATTTCAGCTATCCAAGCGATGAATAAAATGGATACCGAAAAATATGAAATTATTCCCATCTATATAGCGAAAAATCGTGAATGGTATACAGGGGAATCCCTTAAAGATATCGATACTTTCCAGGATATGGATTTACTAAAGAGATACTGTAAAAATGTGGTGTTATATGCAAAAGACGGCCATTTTGTTCTTCAAAACAAGAAAGGAATTTTCAAAAGAATTGTAAAAGAAGTAGACATTGTTTTCCCAATCGTACATGGAACCAATGTAGAAGACGGAACTTTACAAGGATATTTACAATCTATTGGCGTACCATATGTTGGTGGAGATGTCTATGCATCAGTGGTTGGTCAAGATAAAATCTATATGAAGCAAATATTTAAAGCGGAAGAATTACCAATTGCCGATTATGTATGGTTCTATGATAGTGAATACCAAGACGATAGTGAAGAAGTGATTGAAAAAATAGAACATTTAAAATATCCGGTAATTGTAAAACCATGTTTATTAGGAAGTAGTGTTGGTATTAGTGTAGCTAAAGACAGAGAAGAATTAAAAGAAGCAATCGATACCGCTATTAGCTATGATAATCGTATTGTGGTCGAAAAAGTAGTAGAAAATTTGATGGAAGTCAATATCAGTGTCTTAGGTAATTATGAAAACTATCAATTAAGTGCGATTGAACAAGTAATTCCCAAAAGTGCTTTCTTAACCTATGAAGATAAATATATCGGTGGTGGCAAAACCAAAGGTAAACATGGCATGAAATATAAGAGTTCTAAAGGAATGGTATCAACAGACAGAATCATTCCAGCCCCACTTGAAGATAAACTAAAAGAAAAGATTGAAGAAATCGCTTTAAAAGCTTGTAAAGCCCTAAAAACTTCGGGTGTAGTAAGAATTGACTTCTTAGTCGATACCAAAACCAATAAACCATACATTAATGAGATTAATAATATACCAGGATCATTATCTTTCTATCTATGGGAGCCTATTGGTAAAGAGTATTCAGAGTTACTAGATGATTTAGTAAATATTGGAATCAAAGATTACAAACATCGCATCACAAAAACCCACTCTTTCGACACCAACATTTTAAAAGGATTCAGTGAGTTTGGTAGTAAAGGAAGTAAAGGGATAAAATCCCTTCGTAAATAAATTTCCAGGAAAAGGGTTCAAAAAAGATCTCTTTTTTCTTGCCTTTAAAAATAAGCTTGTGCTATGATATAACGCAAGGTGAAGAGAAATGAAAGAAAAAGAAATTATCGGCGTAATTGAATCAAAAAATTTAGATAAAGACCATTCTATTTTAGTAACACCAGTCTATTATGATGGGGAAAATTATTATTTGAAATATATGTCTAAAGATTTTGGAGAATTATTGAAACTATTGGTTACCCTACAAGATGCGGAGCAAGACGAAGAAATAGATGCCTATATTAATCGAGAAAATAGTTTATATAAAGAACATTTCTTTCGTTATCATTGTGAATCTAATTTTTACTATAAGCGTTATGATGAAAAAATATTGGATAATTTAGATTTCTATCCTATCTCTGAATTTACTCAAGTAAAACAACAAGATTTAGTAGAAAACTACCAAGATTACACTTATGGAATTATTGAAGAAAGAAATAAATTAATTGTAGGGGATTTCAATTTTGTAGAAGAGAATCTTCAAAATAAAACATCAAGACAATTATTAAATTTAAAGAAAATAGATGAGTTAATCCATAAAATTAACCGTCAAGCTACTGAATTAAAAGAAAGTTTGGCATAAAAAAGCTCCTCCTAAATAGGGAAGAGTTTTTTTATTTAAAATTTTAATTCCTAAGAAAAATTACTTACAAGTATAACCTTGATCTTCGAAGTTTTCTTTTAAGGCATCATAAGAATTTTCATCAGGATCATCGAAGCCATTATTTTCTTTTTCTTCATCACTCATTTGATTGACATAGTATTCGGTTACTTGTGATAAAGTATTGCCATTTCTTTTATAAGTCATTTTTAAATGTTCCTCATCATTATCTTCGATGCTATCCTTTACCATATCTTCGTAATCATCCATCTCATCCGCATAATCATCATCTGCTTCTACTACTGAAGTAACTTTTACATGAGATATATTTTCGTTTTTGTCAAAAGAAACAATTACTTGTTGAGAAAGTTTAGCTCCTTCTTCATCTGCTTCGTTTGTACAGGTTAGCGTTCTACCTTCATCACATCCTGTAGCACCAACTAAAATAGCCCCCATTACCATTCCTAAAATAATTTTATTTTTCATTTTCTTCTACCTCCATCGTTTTTAATATTTTATTTGATTTATTCAAAAAAGTTCCTTTTTGATCAACCTCCTCAATATAAATTTGATATAAACCTTCTGTGAACAGATCTTTTGTTGAAATATATATGAAGTATATCATGATTAAATTATATCAATAATTAGGTAGAAAGAAAATAGGAAAATAAAAACAAAACAAAAAAGACCGATCACGGTCTTTAAGACAAATTATGGTGGGCTGTTAGGGATTCGAACCCTAGACCCACTGATTAAGAGTCAGTTGCTCTACCAACTGAGCTAACAGCCCATAAATTTGATTACCCATATAATATAGCATAGAAATTCTAAAAAATAAAGCATTTTTTTAGAAAAGTGCCAAAATTTATGTTTATACTGGACTGAAAAAATCAATATAAGAAAAATTTAAGATAAAGAATAAGCGGAACGGATAATGATTTTGAATACCTCAAATCAAAATTATCCTAATATCAATCATCTTTCTTTTTTAGTTTTAAAGTTAAAATCAAACAAAGAATTCCTTCTTTACTCAAACTATGATAAAATGAAGATAAGATATGAAAGTAGTAGGGTGGGAGTATGCAGTTTATTAAAGAAATGATTTGTGATTTCCAAGTGGTTCCAGCTAAGAAATTACTAACTTTAGCTATGCTTTTTAGTTGTATATTAGGTTATGCCGTTATGGTCCTTTTTCCTTATTTTGCGAGCGAAATTATCAAATATGCCACGCAAAATATTTCTTCCCTTGCCTATCAAGCAACTTTGTTTTTAGGAATAAGTTATGTTGTTTATGAAATTATCTTTTACTTTAATTATCTTTTTTACAGTAAACTACAATATTATTATACAAGTGCTTTATATCAAAAACTTTTCTATAAGATTAAAAAATCTTCTAGACATTTTTCTAAAGGAGTAGATAAAGGAAAGGTACTAACATTAGTTGGAGATGATATTCCTAGCTTTTGTTTATTACTAGATTCGGTTTGTGTTTTCTTTTCGACAATCTTCATGGTAATTCTTGTCTTCTTCTTGGTGGTTAGAGCTCATTTTATCTTTGGATTAATTATATTAGTGTCGTCTATTCTCTATATTTTATTTGTTACTTATACAACTAAGCAATTCACTAAGTATGTAAAAATTCAGAAGATGCATCATGATAAAACAAATGATGTTTATATCGAGGAACTAAAGGCATTAAAAGAAATCAAAACTCTACCGATTCAAAAACAGCTACAAAAAAAATTAAAAACGATTTTAAATCGCTATACAAAAGCTTATTATAAAAAGAGAAAATACTATGTACATAATGAGAACACGAGTACACTTTTTCCTCAATATACAAAAGTATTACTATATATTATTTTATTACTTTTCATGATGTATTTTAATACTAAAATAGAACTAGTGATTTTAGTGATTGGCTACTATGATCAATTGATAGAAAGTTTAACGGAAATGCTAACGGCTTACCAAGAAATCAAAGAGTATTCTATTTCGGTGGAAAGAGTAAGTGAAGTATTAAACTTCCAAGATGATATTGGAACATTATTCGGTAATTACGAAGGAAATGAAATTTATGGGGCAATCACTTTTGATCGGGTATCCTATCAATATAATAGTAGGACAATTTTAGATCAGATTAGTTTTTCCGTAAAACCCAACACGTTAAATGTTATCGTTGGAGAAAGTGGAAGTGGTAAGACGACAATTTTTGATTTATTACTACGCTTCTATCCTTTAGATAATGGGAAAATTTATTTAGATGGCCGAAATATTTATGATTATAGTAGTGATATTTATGCTTCTAATATCACAGTTGTAAAACAAAATCCTTATTTTTATAATATGAGTATCTACCAGAATCTTCGTTTAGTAAATAGTAATCGTAAAGAACAGATACAAGCTTGTCAAGAAGTAGGAATCCATGAATTTATCATGAGTTTAGAAAAGAACTATAAAACCGTACTTCACCAAAATGCTAGAAATTTATCTGGTGGACAGAAACAATTACTCGCGATTGCAAGAGCCTTACTAACTAACGCCGAAATCTTATTAATGGATGATGTAACTGCCTCGTTAGATCCTAAGACAACCAGTCAAATTGTTTCCTTATTGAAACGTCTAAAAGAAGATCATACTCTCCTTGTCATTACCAATCGGGATGATCTTATTAAAGCGGCTGATCAAATTATCTATTTAGAAAAAGGACAAGCTACTTGTTATCACTCTCAAAGAGAATGGATAGAGTTTCAAGAAGCAAAAAGAGAGGAGGAAGCAAGATGAAAGCATTAATAGAGACTTACCGCAAATTATGGTCCATCATTCCTCTTTATAAAAGTAATTTTTGCATGATTATTCTTTCTAAAATTTTCGCAACCATTGCGAGTGTTTTTATCCCTATTTCCGCAGCGAATATCGTAAAGTATTTAACCATAAATGATTATCAAAGTACATCTCTTTGGATCTTTTATTTCTTTCTTGCCACAACGCTAAAAGTATTTTTCTACTATTTCAATTATTATGGTGCAGCTAAAGATTCACAGTACTGTTATACGAATCTAAAACAGAAATGTTACGACAAATTATCTACTTATGACCTCGAATTTACGAAAACAAAAAATATTGATGAAATTCTTCAAGCCACTTCTAGTGATATTTGGAAAGTAGTAGAGTTAAACGATAATTTGAGTGATGTAATTATCACGTTTATTAAAATTCTCGTTGTCATCGCCCTAGTAGCGACAAATTCCTTATTTTTAGGGGCCTTAGTCTTAATTTTTTCCCTATTTTATTTGATAGTTACCTGTATTTTTAATAATAAAGTCATTGAATATTTACATAAACAAAGAAAGTATCAAGATAAGATTGCGGGTATTTTAATCGAAGAAATGGAATCCCTTGAAGAGATGAAAGCCTACAACATGGAAGATAAATATTACCAACATTTCTTACAAGCCAATAATAAATTTTGCGATAACTATGGGAAAAAGAGGCGTTATGCCGATTTACAAAGCAACTTCTCACAATTAATTCTAGAACTAGGTGAGATTGCGATTTATTTAGTTACTTTATTTTTACTATTCAAAGGTGAATATACAGTAGATAAAATAGTTTTAGTCATCGGTTACTTTTCTATGTTAACCAGTGATTTAAAATATATGTTAGAAAGTTGTATCAAGGCGATGATCAACAACAAGATATCAGTAGAACGTATCTACGATTTGTTTCAATATCATCCTAAAAAAATTGAATTTGGTAGTGATACAACAGATGATATTGAAGGCAGTCTAGAATTTAAACATGTTTATACTTCTTATGGAAATAAAAAAGTCTTACAAGATGTAAGTTTTGTGGTTAAACCGAAAGAATTAACCGCTATTGTTGGTCGAAGTGGAAGTGGAAAAAGTACCATTTTAAACCATATTTTAAGATTATATCAGCCAACTTCTGGAGTGATTTTAATCGATTCTAAAGATATTTTTTCTTACCAAGAAAACATCTACAAAGCCAATGTAAGTGTCGTAACCCAGAAAAGTTTGCTGTTTAATATGAGTATTCACGATAATCTAAGTTTAGTAGATAGAAACACCACTCATCAACAAGAAGTATGTCAAACTCTAGGAATTGAAGAAGAAATCTTAGCTTTACCACAAGGTTATCAGACAATGATTGAAGAAAATGGCGCGAACATTTCGACCAGATTAAAACAACTTTTAAGTATAGCGAGATGTTTATTAACCAAAGCAGAAATCCTACTTTTTGATGAAATTACTTCATCACTAGATAGAGAAACCACGCTACAAGTCATTAAGGTATTAAAAAAACTTGCGAAAACGCATACTGTGATTTTAATTACTCATAAGAAAGAAGTCATGGATCAAGTTGATCATTTAATCGTAATTAACAAGGGGAGAAAAGTTGCGGATGGGACCGTAGAAAGTCTACAAAATGATCCGTACTATCTAGATTTAAAAAATAGTAAAAGTCTAGAGTAAGAAAGGAAAAGAAAATGAAATCAAGAATAGATCTACACATACATACTACCTGTTCAGATGGAAGTTTGTCACCACGAGAAGTGATTGATGAAGCCGCACGCCTAGAGGTTAATTGTATTGCGATAGCGGATCACGATACAGTCGAATCATATCAAGAAGAATTAATTCAATACGCTCATGAAAAAGGAATAAAATTAATTCCAGCCGTAGAAATATCGACTAAGATAAAGAAGTGTGGCATCCATGTTTTAGGTTACAACGTAGATGTAAAAAATCCTAAACTTTTGAAAGAATTGAATTATTTGAGAAATGCCAGACAAATTTATTTAAAACAAGTAACAAAAAAACTAGAGGAACTAGGTTATCAAGTGGATATAGACTATTTAAGTAAATTAGAAACCGTGACCAAGGCTCATATTGCGAAAGATATAATTACTAAAGAAGAAAATAAAAGTCAACTGGAACTTGTTTTTGGCTATCTTCCTAATCAGGGGGAATTTATCGAAACCATTATGAACGAAAGTTGCCCTGCTTATGTTGAAAAAAAGACAATTACGCCTAAAGAAGCAGCTAATCTCATTAGAGAAGCCGGTGGAAAAGTAATTTTAGCGCACCCAGTAAGTTATGGTTATGAAGATAATCTTAGTCCTCAAGATATTCTTGGTATTATTCAAGAAATACAAGCAGATGGGATAGAAAGTAATTATATTTATATTGACAGGAATCAACAAAGAATAGATGAAAGTAGTTTCTGGAATCAGTTTGCTGCATCTCATCACCTAAAAACAACAATTGGTTCTGACTTTCACTGTAAAGATAATCTGCATCCTGAAATTGGATTAATTCACGATATTCATTTGTCAGAAACAGAAATCAATAATATATTAGATTTTTTGGATAAATAATGTTAATTTTTAACTAGTAAAGGTGTACTTATTTTTAAAATAATATTAAAATATAAATAGGTAGGCAGGAAAGAGGAAAACAAATGCAAGAAGAAAGTTACGAGTGGATTTCTTTACAGTATTATGATGAAGAAAGTGATCTCGATCAAGAAGATATGAGTGATATTTTCTGTGACCCCATTTTAAGTAAAATGGAACGAGAAGTCCCTTATGGAAAGTTAGCTTATTTTATAAAACATAATACAGAAAAGAAAGAAAACGGGAAAAGAGTATATTTTAAAGATAAAAAAATAGGATTTATTTTACTGCTTCAAATGAAAAAAGGTCCATTAGAACTTAGATGGGGATTAGTAGAAGAAGAAAGAAACCATAAGTACATTTATCAAGCACTAAAACAACTATTAGAAATCATTGCTGGAAATGAACAAGTATTCGATTATCGAGAACGATTTAGAACGGAAGAAAGACAATTACCTAATTACTATATTTTTGCGAAAGCCCATGTTAATGACGAACAAATTAATCATATTGCCTCTAAGACTGGTAGATATGATTATCAAGATGGAGACTATAACATCTATGGATATAATTTTAAAAAATCAACTGAAGAAGCAGAAAAAGTTTTAGGAAAAAACAATTTTGATTAGCAAGTTACAAGGAGAATATAGGAGATTTCTACTACGAAATTAAACCGAAAAGCTATTGACTAAGAGAGGCTATGTCATGTATAATAACAATTGTTATTGATGCCGACTTAGCTCAGCTGGTAGAGCAACGCACTCGTAACGCGTAGGTCGTAGGTTCGATCCCTATAGTCGGCACCACTTTGTGAATCTGTTCGAACCATTCGAACTTTAAATATACTTTCAGTCTGAAATATTGACTGATTTTTTATTCAAAAAATTCCCACAGGTAAATTTAATGCTTGTGTCAAAACAGCCAGGAAATTAATTGTTTTGAAATGACAAAATATGAATAATAAAAGTCAGCATTATGGAAAATAGAAATATGATTTTAATTATAAGGCTTTATAAAAAAAGACAAATGTATGTTATGATAGTTATAAATTATTTACTAAGGGGGGGAGATATTGTGGTTATTTTCGATACTACAAATAATTTTGATAACCAAATAAAAGGAGTGTTATATATGAGTATGATGGACGTTGATTATTTGGTGCAGAAATATCAGATATCATTTTTGAAGTCAAGAATTCCATTGGATTATATTAAAGCATTTGAAGACGAATTAGAACAAAGAAAAAATGAATATAGATTATCCGTACAATATTATTCAATTTTGACTTTAGGTATTGAAACAACTGAAGATGAAGAGTTATTGAAAATTATCAAAAATGAAGTAGAACAGGGAAATTTATTTACTAGGAGTCATCTACAATCCATAAGTCGTGAAGATTTGAAAAATTTGATAAAATCATTAGGAAATCGTTTTCCACAATTAAGTAATGAAGAATTATACCAATTAAGATCGTATATGATGTCAGAATATATATTTGGCGAAATAGAACTGGCAAATATATATGTACAACAATTGTATGAAAATACTGCTCGACGTGGAACTTTAGATGATTATAAAAATATAATTTCAAATTTAGAATCTATTGGAGCGTCTTCTGAAATAATTGAATCTGATTATTTTAATAGTACCAGAGTTAAGTTAATATAAAGGGGAAATATAAAATTATTCTCACCTTTTCTTTGTTTGTTCAAAATATTATAGTAGAAATATCAATTACCTTTGGTAAAAGTTGTGGATAACTTTCTCAGCAGCACAGATTGTACCAAACTCGAACTTTTTAGAATCATTTGTGTTCGAGTTTTAATATACATAAATTTATGATAGAATATTTATAAAAATTAAATTGACAAAATCAATTTAATAAACACACTTACAAATTGGCATATATCAATTTGATATGTTAAATATGGGAGAATTTTTATGTTAAAATTCACAAAACTTCAAGATAGAATGCATTTTATTACTTCGCAAGATAGTTTTATTAGAAATCATAGAGATATAAATCAATATTTTGAAAGTTGCACTGAAAAGATTTTTGTGGCAAGAAAATATTATTGTCCAGAAAGATATAAATTTATAAAATTCCAAGAGTATTTGGATAAGCGTTTTAAAGATAGTTGTTATCACTATAGTAGTTATGCAGTAATGGGATTATTAGAAACTGATAATATTGTTAGAGGAAAAATTGATGTTGACGAAACTGATAATTGCAGTTATGAACATGGATGGGTTGAATTTTCTTTTGGTGGAAAAGAATATGTTTTCGATAGTCTTAATTACTCAATCGTAGAAAAACAACTATATTATGAGCATATGAAGCCAATTATTACTTATAGAGCATCTCTAGAAGAGATTTTGGATATTTTTACTTTATCAAAAAATAGTGTTCAAATTTCGGAAAATACATTTAAGGTTAAAAGTTTTGATTTAATATATAACCAATTTGTCGTTGATTCATCGCATTTATTTTTACCATTATCAGAATCGGAAATAGTAATAGATGATAAAGGAAAAAAATTAGTCAAAAAATTTACTGGATATCGTTAAACTTGAAAAGTTATTGTACCTCCTCTTTTATGGAACACATTGTAAACTTGTTTAAAATATCAAACTCTAAATATATTCAGTCTGAAATATGACTGATTTTTTTGTATTGTGTCAAATTACTTAGTGAATCCAATATTTTATTGAGGTATTAAATACGAAAAAATAATTTTGAAATAGAAATGTAATTATTTAAAGTAAAAAAAAAGAAAAAAGAGTAAAGTATGCTAAAATATTAGAAATAAGGGAGGTTTTCTATGTACCAAGATAAAATTGAAGCTTTAAAAAGAGAAATAAAAAGGACTTATAAAAGATATATGGAAGAAACAGCTGATAAAAAAGCAACGCTATTAGATCTAGCGAAATTTTTCAATATTCCAGTAGAGGAATCAAGAATAGAAGATTATGTAGTTAAAAGCTTTGATGAAGTTACACCATTCATCGAAATAGTAGATGAAAGAAATGCTACTTCCTATACGGCTACTTATACTGGCAATGCAGAATTATTAAATTTTAGTGGACCAATGCAATTTAATTGTGTTATTTCTACTAGTCCTATCAGAAAAGAAGAAGTTCTTTATTATATTGGAAGTGAGGCTCCTATTATTACCAGAATGACTTTTACAGAGGGAGAGTATGAGTTAGTTTTCGAACGGGAAATGCCCAATTCAGTTGGTGGTATTTTTATTAATGATGGAATAAAAATGGCTGTAAGGTATTTACAAAACCTAGTTTATGATGGAAAAAATGTTAAACAGTCATTACTGAATAAAATTTATGAAAATAGTTATAGAAATGAAAAAATCGATGATACATTTGAACAAATATATACCTATGGACGACCTCGTTTTGTTAAATGGAATGGTAGTCAAGATAAATATATTTCTTGGAAAGATAATCATGTAATTTATGGAATTAACGAACTAAACCAAGAAGGCTTTAGTAACTATTTATATGGTATTTGCTTTGAAAGTACTAATGTACCAATAAGAGATTATTTTCCCCTAAATCTACGGGAGAAAGATTATCCATTATTAAAAGATGAAGATATTTATTCAGCTATGATATTTAGATTTGGACAAGGAGATGGTATCCATCATTCTTTCCAAGCATATAAAGATAAAGAGGCAATAAGGGTAATGTATCATTCTGAAAAACGACATTATGGAAAAAATGATTATCATAAAGAAATTCTCGCTGATGAAGAATATCGTTTACCAATTCTATCTGAAGGAACGATAACCAGTCAAGAAATTAAAACGATTTCCTCTTCTTTGCAGGCAAGACTAGGAAGTAATGCTAATTTAGATATCATGTTAAATGAATTAAATACTTTTGGCACAAAAATGGATATTAAAAATGGAACTGTTCAAGAAGAATTCGATCCGTTATCTCCAAAACATTTTATCCATCAATCCTTTGATGAAATATGCCATCTAATTAGTACCAACAAAGAAAAGTATTTTCAATTGATTTCTGAACAGTTTATAGATGCAATCAACATTAATGTAACTTTAGAAAAAGAAAAGTCAAAAGTGTTAAAACCAAATAATATTCAAAAGTAGCAAAAAAAGAAGGAATACTCTGTCTATTTTGATAGGTCAGTAATAATGGATACTTTCTATCCCGTTATGGTAGAAAAAGTTTAGTTAACGAATAACTTTTTTGAAAATTTATTCACGTGTTTCAAGTTTTTATCTAAGTCATATGTTATACTATTTTTAGTAAGATGTAAGAGAGGTTTTTGATGTTAACAAGAGAAGAAATCATAAATAAAATTAATGAATATAAAGAGAAGAATTTTTTAGTGATCTCACCTAAGATTATTCAAGGGGATGCCAACTTAGTGACGGATTATCATACGCTACAACTTTATGAAAATAGAGAAGTAGTAACTAGAAATTTTGTGAATGAACAAGTTGTTGATTTAATGTATGGTAGCGAAGAGAAAAAGGAACTTTCGTTTCATACTATTTTTTGTGGAGATTTTAAAGATTTACCTGATCATTTATCTTTTTCTGGCTTACTAGAAAACAAACAAGAAAAAATCGTTTTAATTTACTCGATTTTAGATTATGTAGAGACAAAAAAATATTTCATTGGTTTTCCCCAACAAACTACAATCAACCACTACCGACAAATATATTTAGATTACTCTTTGCTAGTTTCTTTATTAAAGGAAAACAATATCAGCATAGAAGTATTAAAGAATGATCATCAACCGGCTAGAATACCTTCTTACTATAGGGATGATAGCCTTACTACATTTGTACTATCGAAACAGAAAGAAAAAATAGATGACCAACAAGTACCAGTCTTAAAGAAAATAATAGAACCCAAAACAAATGCCTAGAAAACAAAGACAACCATGATGAAGTGGAAAAAATTATAGATGGAGGAATAGAACTATGGAAAACAATGATATAAAATTTGGAATAATGGGGGCTAATCCAGAAAACAAACTAGCTACTAAAGAAGAATTAATAGACTTATTAAAAAAGCACAGAGGAATACTAACTAACTCGATATTAGATTATTTAAATTCCTTAGTAGAACTTGAATTCTCTGTGATTAGAGAGAATATCAGTACAGAAGAAAGAGAAATTTTATCAGAACTAGAATTATATAAGAAGATTGCTACTTATAATATTTATCATAGAGCCTTACAACTATTAGAACAACAAAAACAACCTATTGACATCGATAACAACGAAAGCTTAAGTGTTTCTCTGCAATTAGAAAATCGAAAAGTCTATCTATTTAGCTTTGATTATCAAGACCGAATAAACTTAAGAAAAAATATTCCGGATGAATATAAAAGCATGAAGATTGGCAACGTTTGCTTATATCGATCTTTACAAAATCAAGACTTAAGAGAAAAAGAAATCAATCGCGTATTAAGAAAATTAGAAAGTTTATATGCATCACATAATCCCTATCCACCTCGTCGTAGTGTAGTAGGTGGACCAGATGTGTACTGGGAAAGACAACACAAAGAAAGGATCGAAGAATTAGAAAAGAAACTTGCAGAGTTAGAGAGTAAAAAGGAGTTAACTGAAGTAGATAAAAAAGAAATTGAATTAACCAATGATATACATCAGTTATTACTAGCAGATTACGAATTAACTAATGAAGATTTTGAAGAAAGAAAAATGCCGAAATTTACAACTTCTGAATTCGATAGAATGAATAAAATTCGTACAAAGAAAATGCCGAATTTAACGATTGTCGATCACATTAGATATCTATAATAGATGATATCTAAATACAGGTGAATGAAGCAATGAAGAAAATTGAAAGATATCAATGTAATTACCTCTCGCCACTAGGAAAAATTATTCTAGAAAGTGATGGTACACATCTTTTAAGTCTACAACTAGAAAATAGTCGATACTATGTTCCAAGAAAAGCTACTGTTAAAGAAGAGTTGCCTGTTTTTCAAGCAACGAAAAAATGGCTAGACGATTATTTTGAACAGAAAAATCCTAGTTATGAATCCTTAAATTTACTTCCCCAGGGGACTGATTTTCAAAAACAAGTATGGCAATATCTCTTGACTATTCCTTATGGAAAAACTGTCAGTTATCGAGACGTTGCGAAAGAGATAGCGAAAAAACAACATAAGAATTCAATGTCTAGTCAAGCAGTTGGTAATGCGATAGGGCATAACCCCATCATGATTATTATCCCTTGTCATCGAGTAGTAGGGGTAACAGGAAATCTAACCGGCTATGCTGGAGGATTAGAAGTAAAGAGTAAACTATTAACCTTAGAGGGTGTCGATATGAGTAAATTATATTTACCTAAAGAAAAAAACAAAAAACAAGAAAAACCACCTATTTCTCGCTGTAGTTGGTGCAACTTAGAAAATGAACGATACATTAAATATCACGATGAAGAATGGGGTATACCTAATTTTGAAGAAAATTACCTATTTGAAATGCTAATTCTAGAATCTTTCCAAGCTGGTTTATCTTGGGAATGTGTACTAAACAAAAGAGAAAATTTTCGCCAAGCCTTCGATCATTTTGATCTTGAAAAAATTAGCCAGTATCAAGAAGATAAAATAGAATCGCTAATGAAAAACTCAGGGATTATTCGTAATCGTAGAAAAATTACCGCAACGATCATTAACGCTCAAATATTTAAAAAAATTACTCAAGAGTTTGGAAGCTTTCGTCAATATTTATTTACCTTTACGAAAGGAAAAACCATTTACGAAACACACAAAACCCATTCAGAACTATCTGATCAAATATCTAAAGATCTCAGTCAAAGAGGAATGAAATTTGTCGGCACGACAATTATCTATTCTTATCTTCAGGCAATCGGCGTGATTAACTCTCATGAAGAAAACTGTTTTTTATTTCCTAAAATAGTTAATTCCTCAAAGAAATCTAAGAAAAATAAGGCTTCTTAAAGGCATCAATTGAAACTGCTATCCAACCAAAAAAACGCTAAATATCCCCTGAAATATTCAGGATAGGAATAAAATACTTACCTTTTTTTCCAAAAAAATGGTATAATAAGCTCATAAAGAAAGCACTTGTCTTAATATAACGAATAGGGGGAATAGTAAAATGATAAAAGTGGGCATGAACCAAAGTGTTTCCATTCTGATGTCGCCGATAAATAATAAGAAGCTTTACCAAACCAAAATGTGGGTAAGTACAGGTAATTTATGGTAAAACTAAAAGACAATATCGAAAGTTTAGGTCTAGAAAAAGAAATCGTAGCCGACCTTCATCGCTTAGATATTTATACGGTAAGACAATTATGGGAATGTCAAAAAAAGACACTGAAAGAGAATGGCTTTTCAACTTCTGAAATCGCACAAATTAAAGTAAAATTACAGTTAGAAAGTTTGGATTTGAACAGGAAAAAATACAAGTATTGAAGCATGTTCCTAAAAAAAGAAGATGCTTTTTTCTATTAAAATAAAAAAGACTATGATATAATCATAATAGAACATAAAGGGGTGTGATATAGATGATTAGTTTCTATCGAGATTTCTTGGATGGAACAACCTACACAGTAGTTGCTTTAATTGCCGTAGTCCTTATTTTAGGAATCGTTGGATTTATGATGGAAAAAATAAAATCTTATAAAGAAGAACAAGCTAAAATTGCTTATGATCGCACTAAAGAAGCTGAACAACGCGGAGATACAATCGTATTTGATTCCAAAGCTGATCGTATTGTAGGTACACCAGTTGAAAAAAAGGTAGATACGGAACCCAATGACTCATCGCCAACCATTACTTTATCTCCTGCTTCAACCTCTGAAAATGTTACCGCAACCAATGATCAAGATGTCAACAAACGAGATAATGTAATGACAATAGACAGTTCTACATTAGATGTCCCAGAAATTGTCGAAGACAATACCAAAGAACCACAACCAAAAGCTGAAGATTTAACTCAAGTGATTGATTTTGGCTCGACAGACGATGTCAAAATTGATGAATTATAAGCCCCGAAAAAGTGTCAACTTTACCAGAGGTGGCTTTTTTGCTATAATAGAAAACATAGGGAAGGAAGAAAAAAATGACATTAGATAGTATAATTGTAATTATCAAGAAAATAATAGATATCTCCTTAGTGTGGTTTATCTTTTATTATATCTTAAAAAATATTCGTAATAATGTAAAGTTAACCTTACTATTTAAAGGCGTAGCCATCTTATTAATTTTAAAAGTAGTGAGCGACGTATTTGAATTAACCACAATCGGCTTACTATTAGAATATGTAATGATGTGGGGACCATTAGCTCTGATTATTATCTTTCAACCAGAAATTAGAAACGTCTTGGAACAGTTAGGTAGGACCCAACTTTTAGGAAGACATAAAGTATTAACTGTCGATGAACGAGAAAGACTAGTATATGAAATCGTTCAAGCAGTAGATTATTTAAGAAAAGCGCGAATTGGTGCTTTAATTGTGCTAGAAAGAGATACAAGTTTAGCAAATTATATTGATAAGGCAAAGAAAATCTATGCCGACTTATCAAGTGATTTATTAATTTCTATCTTTTTCCCAAACAATCCATTACATGATGGTGGCGTAATCATTCAGGGAGATAGAATTAGTTGCGCAGGGGCAGTTTTCCCAACAAGTAATAGCTCCAAAGTGAATAAGAAATTTGGCACTAGACATCGTGCAGCCTTAGGTATTACTGAAGAAAGTGATGCTATTAGTGTCGTTGTCAGTGAAGAAACAGGTAGGTTATCTATCGCCGTAAAAGGGGAGCTATTCTATAATTTATCGTTAGATGATGTAAGAATGATGCTAATTGACGAATTACGTCCAAAACAAGAAGATGAGGTTTTAGACGAATTAGATGAGGAAGATTTATATGAAGAAAATATGTAAGATATTTAAAAAAGTTCTATTATTTTTCGATAAATGGTTAATCACTCCAATTACAAAAGGAATTATCACAATAAGTGATTTTACCAAAAATAATGGAAAAGAATTAGAAAAATTTATCAATAAGAAACAAACACTCATCGTTTTATCCTTAATATTTGCTTTTATTTTCTTCTTTATTATCGATCAAAATTCCAATACAATCATCAATAAACAAGCAGAGATTTTATATAATACTCCAGTTGTTGCAGAATATAATTCAGAAGCTTACGTGATCGAAGGACTCCCAACTACTGCTGATATTACCTTGATTGGACGAAAAGCTGACCTTTATCTCGCTAAGCAATACCCTGCAGATAGTGTTTCTGTCGATTTAAGAGGGCTAAAGCCTGGTAGTCATAAAGTAAATTTAAAATATAATCAAAGACTATCCTCGATCGATTACAAAATTGATCCATCTAGCGCGACGATCGTTATCTATGAAAAAGTATCAGAAACTAGAGAACTGGATTATGATATTCTTCATCGTGATCACTTAGACAAAAAATTGATCATCGAAAATATCGATTTAAACCGGAACGATGTCATTATCAAGGGTGCTGAATATAAACTAAAAGAAGTAGCTACTGTAAAAGCTTTAATCGATATTGATAATATTGCTAACAAATCAGTAGGAACAACTACATTAAGTGATATCCCATTGATTGCCTACGATGCCAAAGGACAACCAGTAGATGTAGAAATTGTGCCAGAAAAAATAGAAGCTTCGATAACGATTGCTTCTCCAAGTAAAGAAGTTAACTTAGAAATTATCCCAACAGGTGAAGTCGCTTTTGGTAAAGCAATCAAAGAATTTACTTCTTCTGTAAATAAAGTAACTATTTATGGTGATGAAGAAGTATTAGATAGCATTGAGTCTATTCCAGTAAAAATTGATGTCGAAGGATTATCTGAAGATAAAGAATACAATATCAACTTAGAAAAACCGTCTGGAATTCGTGATATCAGTTCCAAAACGGTTAATGTAAAAGTAACCTTAGACGATAGTATAACGAAAGAAATTAATAATATTCGTGTTCAACCAACCAACTTAGATTCCACATTAAAAGTTAATGCTGCAGCTGAGGGAGATGACACAGTTACTGTCATCGTCAAAGGAAGTGCATCTGTAATTGAGGCATTAGACCCATCGACAATCACCGCAACAATCGACTTAAGCAATTATACAACTGGCGATTACGAAGTAGACGTTATCATTAACGGAACAGATAATCGTCTAAGCTACGAAGCAAAAAACAAGAAGATAAATATCCGAATATTAGAAAAATAGAGAACTACAAAACGAGTTCTCTTTTTATTTATCAAAATCTTCGAATAACAATCCTATATTAATTATACCGGCAATGCCTACTAAAACATATACGATTCTAGTAATTACATTATCAGTACCGAATAAAGTAGCAACAAGATTGAAATCGAATAATCCGATAAGTCCCCAGTTAAGCGCACCAATAATCGTTAGTACTAAGCATACTTTCTGTAATGTTTTCATCTTTTTCCTCCTTTTTAAATTTCTAATATTAGGATAAGCAGAAAAACTTAAATTATTCATGAATAAAGAAAAAACTAATCCATATAATTAATTGAAAGATGATTGAGGTGGAAAATGAAAAAAAAGATATTATTATTACTCTTGGTGATGAGCTTTCTACTAACAGGATGTTTTGGAAAAGATAGTAAAGATATCGTAAAAGAGCTAGAAAAAAAATATAGTGATCTAAAATCATACAAATTAACCGGAGATTTGGAAATAATAAATAATGACGATGTATACAATTATAATGTTGAAGTTGTCTACCAAAAAAAAGATAAATTTAATGTCAATTTAAAAAATAAAGCCAATAATCATGAACAAATCATTTTAAAGAACGAAGAAGGTGTCTATGTTTTAACACCAAGTTTAAACAAAAGCTTCAAGTTCCAAAGTGATTGGCCATACAATAATTCTCAAGTATACTTACTACAATCGATTATCGAAGACATTCTAGATGATGAAAAAAGAGAAATCACCGAAGATGAAGACTATTATACGATTACATCAACGGTAAATTATCCAAATAATCGTCGTTTAGTAAAACAAGTAGTTAAAGTAGATAAAGATAAAAATATTAAAGAAGTAAAAGTAGTAGATGAAAATAACGTAGAGCAAATGAAAATGACATTTAATACGATAGAAACCAATCAAACCGTAAATGCTGATCAATTTAATCTCGATAAAATAATGGAAAATAGTACTACTAATCCAAATAATAACACGAATAATAATCAATCTAGTGGTCAGAATAATAATAACCAGAATACTACTAATAATAATACCCAAAATAATCAAAATAATACGACTCAAAACAACACAGAAACTTCGACGATTGAAGAAACTAATGTATTAGAAGATACGATCTATCCATTATATATTCCAACGGGAACAGTATTAGCTTCTGAAGAAAAAATTCCAAAAACAGATGGCGAAAGAGTAATTATGACATTTGAAGGAGAAAAACCATTCTTATTAGTAGAAGAAACGGCAAGTGTAGAAGAAGAGTTTTCAATTATACCAACTTATGGAGAGCCATACTTATTAATTGATACAGTAGGTGCACTAACGGAGAATTCTATTACTTGGAGTAGTAATGGAATAGATTATTACATCGTATCTGATGTAATGAGTCAAGACGAACTAGTCGATATTGCTAGAAGTGTCAATGTGATACCAAATATGAAATAGAGTAAACGCACATGCTAACTCTATTTTTCTGTTGTTAACGAATATTTTTGCTCTAAAATAACGCTATGTTTTGACTTTTCTTCTTCTAGCATGATATAATCGGAATGTGGTGATAAAACATGAGTAAAAAGAAAAGACCAAGAAAGATAACAACGAGTAACTCAAGTTACAATAACGAAGTAGTAAAAACAGTAATTATTTTATTTTCCGTTTTAGCTGTATTAGGAATCACTTATGTAATCGCTGGGTTAATGACAGGGGAGATTAAATTTGGTTCTCCTAAAGAAAAAGAAGAAACGCCAGCTGAAATTCAATACGAAGAAATTATAATGGGTGAAATCTTTAATCAGCCAGGTGATGAATATTACGTCTTATTATTTGATTTTACAAGTAATTATGCATCAAGTTACATCACTTATAAAGATGTATTTGAAGGAAATACTGAAAATCCTAAAGTATACTTAGTAGATATGGAAAAAGGATTTAATAAAGGATTTTTAGCGGATGAGGGCGAGGAGTACGAACAAAATCCAGATAATTTCGAACAATTAAAAGTTAAAAGTCCATCACTATTAAAAATTTCTAATCATAAAGTAACAGAAAGATACGAGGGAAAAGAGGCAATTGAAGCATTTTTTAGTGAGGATAGTGAATAGGAAATAGAAATATTATAAAAAAGATATTAAAAAATGTGTCAATAATTTTGGAAAATGTCTCAAAATTATTTAAACATTTGCGGGAAAATTTATTCCAATTTCCTTCTTGACAATAGGGACTCAGATAAAATTCTATTAATGATTAAGCTACGCAACAAATATATT
>DVKF01000019.1 GCA_018716115.1 Candidatus Alloscybalousia intestinigallinarum | reverse complement strand
TAATAGTTAATGTGAAGAATAACAAATAAAGACAAGCTTTATTTGAACGAATATTATAAATAAATAAAAAACAACTCAAGGACAAGCAAGTTAGTAAACTAATCCTTGATTTATTTTTTATTTATTCCTTCCCCCCTTCAAAGTTCAGAAGTAACTTCTCGTCAGTATGAAAACGGGAAGTTAAGTAAATAATTTACGTATATTCGTATTATCATACTTCTTTACCAGGCAGGGTTATAGGAACCAAATTGAATGGTCTATACATCTTCATTGGTATCTGTACCTTTATTCTTACTTTATCTCTTGGTTTAATTCTGGTTAAATATTTTGAATATAGAAAAATAAAGAGTCATTCCTAGTTGGGTGACTTTTTATTGCTTAAAATCACTGAAAAATAGTTATTTTTTTATGACTATTATGCTATAATGAAAAAGAATAGGAGTAAACTTAAAGTTAAGAAATTGATAATTATTACAACTCCATTCGAAAATGCAAAAAAGAAAGAGGTAGAATTATGGGTTTTATTAAAGCATTTTCTGGTGCCATTGGTGGTGCCTTTGCTGATCAATGGAAAGACTTTTATGGTCCTATGCAAGGAATTCCAGAGACAGCAGCATTATTTAGAGCTGTACCACAAGGTACGAATGCAGGTCGTGGTTCTAATACCAAGGGTTCAGATAATATTATTACTAACGGAAGTAAGATTATTGTTCCTGAAGGTACTGCTTTAATCACATTACAAGATGGACAAATTACTGGGGTAATTGCGGAAGCTGGGGGATTCGAATTTAGAAGTGATGATCCTAATTCTAAGTCAATGTTTTCAGGAGATGGTATTTTATCTTCTACATTTGGTCAATCTTGGGACAGATTTAAATTTGGAGGACAACCAGGCAGTGAACAACTTGCTTTCTATGTGAATTTAAAAGAAATTCCTAATAATCGATTTGGTACTCAATCAGAAATTTATTGGGATGATGCCTATTTAAATGCACAAGTTGGAGCGGTTACTAGAGGAACGTATTCACTAAAAATTGTCGATCCAGTCTTGTTTGTTAAGAATTTTGTTCCTGCTAAATATTTGATCGCGGATGCACCAATTTTTGATTTGGCAGATATGGATAGTGATGCTGGTACACAATTATTTAATGAAGTAGTAGGTACATTATCAGCTGCTTTCTCTAATTATACGAATGATCCAAGTAAAGGAAATCGTATTTCTAAAATTCAAGGAGATCAAATTGGTTTCGCTCAAGCGATGAGTAAGGCAGTAGAAGATGCTTATCATTGGAAGAGTGATCGTGGACTTGAAATTGTTAAAACCGCTATTTTAGCAATCGAATACGATGAAGATACTAAGAAACTATTAAGCGATGTCAAGAAAGCAGATGCATTAAGTGGAGCTCGGGGAAATTCATTTATGCAACAATCTCTTGCTCGCGGTATGCAATCAGCTGGCGAAAATGGTGGTGGAAGTGGTATGGCTTTCATGGGCATGGGTATGAATGTTGCCGGTGGTATGATGCAAGGAATGAATCAACCACAACAGGCTATCACTAATCCATTTATCAATGTGGCTCAAGGACAACCACAACAATCAACTCCTCAAGCTTCACCACAATCTGAAGCAACTCAACCTTCTTCAGCACCAACGCAAGAAGATCCTTATGCTAAATTAACAGAGATGAAGAAATTGCTAGATGCTGGAGTAATTACCCAAGCAGATTTCGATGCAGTTAAGAAAAAACTTTTAGGAATTTAGTTTATGGTAGACGATAAGTTAGAAAATAAGAACTTAGAGCAAAATGTTTCATCCAATACCACTACTGTGGTTCAAACTGATGTAGGGGCAAAAGATGGACAGAATAAATGTCCTAAATGTGGATCTACGGATATTTCCTTAAACACGAATACTGGTAAGTTACGTTGTAACTTTTGTCGACATGAATTCGAACCAGAAAAAGTCGAAGGCTTAGATACAGATATTAGTGAATTAAAGGGGCAAGTCATTGGTTCTGGGGCTCAAGATATTGTTGCGGATACAAATGATGTTGTCACTTTCAAATGTAGTAGCTGCGGTGCAGAAGTCGTTATCGATACGGCTTCTGCTCTCCAAGCTAGGTGCCATTGGTGTCGTAATACGTTGTCGGTTAATCAACAAATCCCTAATGGTAGTGTTCCTGATGTTGTATTACCATTTAAAATTACTAAAGAGGAAGCTAAAAAGCAAATTGAAGGTTTTGTATCCAAAAGAAAGTTTTTTGCAAATCCGAAATTTAAAGAAGAGTTTACTACCGAAAATATTATGGGTGTATATTTTCCTTATATGATTATTGATGTAAATTCCCACGCAAAATTAGTGGGGCAGGGCGAAGAATTAGTAAGAAGATATACCCGTGGTAGTGGCGATAATGCGAGAACCTATTATGATGCTAATTTATATCATGTAGAAAGAGAATTTGATTTAACGATTAATGGTTTGACGGTGGAGTCTAGTTCTGAACGTTTGAATAAAAAGTCAGCGGATAAAACTAATAATGTTATTAACGCAATTATGCCATTTGATACTGAGAATTGCGTGAAGTATAATGCCAATTACTTGAAAGGGTATACTTCTGAAAAAAGAGATACCAATATCGATGAATTAAAAACACTAGTGAATAGACAAGCAAAAGATGTTGCTAGATTTTCTGCTAATGATACTCTTCAACAATATGATCGTGGTGTCAGGTGGTCTAATGAAGCGTTCGATGTCAAAGGTTCGCAATGGAAAGCCGCTTATTTACCAGTATGGTTATATAGTTATCAACAAGTAAAAGGAAATAACAAAATCCTACATTATGTTGCTGTTAATGCGAGAACGAAAGAAGTAATGGGCAGTGTACCTATTCATATGCCTAAGTTGCTTGCGATATCTTGTATTGTAGAGTTAGTTGGTTTTTTCGCTATGTTGTTTATTGATTTTGACTATAGCTTTCTTTTCTTGTTATCGGGATTCTTATATTTTTGGTTTATGTACAGTAGATATCGTAATTCTAATGCTAGACATAAACATGAAACAGAAACTAAGAGTGAGATGAAGGATTTACGAAAAGTAGATGATTTTATCAAGAGAGAAAACGGGCTTTCTAATTCTATGATGGATGGAGCGAATAATACTCGAGTTAGCGGGGAAGATTCATTGGCTACTGATCTTCTAGATACGATTGTTGATAATCATGTAGTAACTGGTTTTATCAAAGATACATTAAAAAAAGAAATGAAAGATGATCATTAAAAGAAGATGTTAAGTCTTCTTTTTTTCTATATAAAAGCCCCACTTCTTTGACTAAGAAATGAGGCTTTTTCATTTTATTTATTAAATTGTTAAGCTTTGTTAAGCTTTGTTAAGCTGCTGCTTCGATATAGACGTTTTTATCGTAAATGTGTTGATCATTTTCTTTTGCTAATAATTCATCAGTGGTAATTAAAAAGTAATCATATTCTAATATATCTTCCCCAGTATCCGTAACAGGATCATCCCAAGTTAGATCTAAATGATACCAAGTACCATTTACTTTAACAAAGTTCCAGATGTGATTTTCACTCGCAATCTTAAAGTTTTCAATTCCTAAACGGTCTAAAAAGATTTTCATAGAGTCAGCATATCCGCCACAGATCGCATAATGTTCAATTAATGCGCCATAAGCAATATCGGAATGATACTTTTTAATTTTATTGTCACTTCTATCTTTATCGTATTTGGTGTTATTAATAATATAATCGTGAATCGCTTTAATTTTTTCTTCGGTTGTTATCTCAGGAGTAAGTAAAGATGCCATCAATTCATCGACTACTGCATCGATTTCTGTAATTTGTTCATCGGTATATGTATGATGAATTGTCATCTCTACTTTTCCTAAACTATCAAATTCTGTTTCGATGTGACTAAAACTATTATAAACTTGAACGAAATTATTGATGTTAGAAAGTAGGGATTGATTATTAGAAATATAATTTACATCATTGATACACTCTTTATAATCTTCCGGACAATAAAAGACGAAATCTGTCATTCCTGAATTGATTACGGTATAATAAATATTGATAATATCTTGTTTACTGTGAGGAGTAAAATCATCAGTAATTTGTACAAATTGATAGTTACGGTTACTAGCATACTTATTATTGATTAAAACTGTATTTGTTTTTCTAGTGGTTAAGAAATTATCAACAATAAAACCAACAATTTCTTGATTATAGAAAATACATCCTAAAAAAATAGTCAATAATAGAACTAAAGTTATTATTTTTTTCATTGTATCACCCTATACTCATTATAACAAACCAAAAATAAAAAAAGAAGTAAAATTTTTACTCCATTTCATTTTTCTTTTTCATTAGTCTTGATTTTTCTCTAGCTGCTTTATTTTTATGTACTAAGCCACTAGAAACTGCTTTATCAATTCTTTTTACAGCTGTATTTAATTCTACTTCGGCCTGTTCTTTATCGTTTGCTTTTACTGCTTTTTCGAACTTTTTCATTGCTGTTTTCATACTAGACTCTACAACATTGTTTTGTTCTTTTCTTTTAGCACTTGTGATCACTCTTTTTTTCGCACTCTTGATATTTGGCATGTTTTCACCTCACTTTTATAACAGTTTAATTCTAACAAACTTTTCCTAAAAAAGCAAATAAAAGTTATGTTTTTTCTTGATAATTTGTATCTAATCTATCAATTTAGAAATAATGGATCTGTAATATTCAGTTTTTTTGGTTGTATTCATTATTTATTCCGAAAGATAAAATGATGTAAATTCTCGACGTAAGTATAAAAAAATTTGTTTTCGCAAACAATAAAAATGGGTGATACCGTGAATAGAGAAATTGATATGAAAAATTACCAGATTAGAACAGATTTATTAATTGATTTATATACTGGTGAATATGATAAAGAAAAAGTAGATCTTCGTACTGAAAAAGATGGTGATATCGAAGTTGTAGATATTGTGATTAAAGATGAAGATAACGAGTTTAAAAAGAAAATGGGTAAATATACTACGGTTGCGTTTTCTGATGTTACGGATAAAGAAAATCAAAAGCGGGTAGAGACGAAAGTTATACACTATTTAAAAGCGATGCTTGAGTATTTACAGATTGGTCCAGATGCTTCTTGTTTAGTGGTCGGTTTAGGAAATAAAGAATCTACTCCTGATTCGTTAGGACCACGAGTAATTGAAAAGATTTTGGTAACCAAATATTTATTCGATACTCCTGGTATTCAAGTTTCTAGCGATTATCGGAATGTCTCGGTGTTTTCTCCAGGAGTGCTCGCAACCACCGGAATTGAAAGTAGTGAGATGATTTTAGGAATCATCGAACGAACCAAGCCTGATTTTTTGATTGTAATCGACGCTTTAGCGTCTACTTCGCTAGATAGAATCAATAAAACGATTCAGATGACCGATAGTGGAATTCATCCGGGAAGTGGGATTGGGAATAATCGAAAAGAGATTAATAAAGAGCGCTTAGGTATACCGGTTATTTCGATTGGTATTCCAACCGTAATCGAAGCCATTACGGTAGTTAGTGATACAATTCAATATTTGTATAAGCATTTTGCCTACAATAAAGAGAATTTAAGTAAAAATAAACTTATTCCTATTACTAAACGCGATTATCGATCATTTAGTGGGGATTTGAATCAACAAGAAAAAGAAGAATTGTTTGGCCATATCGGCTTACTTAGCGAAGAAGAAAGAAAAGAATTAATCTTTGAAGTGTTAACTCCAATTGGCTATAATATGATGGTAACGCCTAAAGAAATTGATTTTTTAATGGAAAAACTATCTAGTGTGATTGCCAACAGTATAAATTGTTCTCTTCATAAAAATTTCGACATATAATTCGTTTAGAACCTGTTATAGTATAGGAAAAGTAGGTGATAAAACGAAAAAAAGAAAGATAAAGAAAAAGAAAAACTATATATTTCGTTTATGCTTATTACTTGTAGTGTTTGGGGTTTCTTTTTCTTTTACTATGAGTAAAATTTCTAATCAAAAAAGTATTAGTAATAGTGAATTTGTACGATTGTTATTAGCTGAGGGAAATCCTAATTTTGTTTATCAAAAACAGGAAAAAAAGAACTTTTTATCTTCTTTTTTATCTCTTTTTCATATTGATTTAGCGAATCCATTTCAAATGATTAAGAATAATTACTCTTACCAAGATTATAGTGATAATTCTAGTGATGAAACAGAACAACCAACGGGTAGTGAATATGTACCCGATCCTTATCCTGAAAAGGAAGTAACAGAACCGATTGTTTATCTATATAATACGCATCAATTAGAAGAGTATAAACAAGAGAATCAGGAAAGTTATAATGTCACCCCTAATGTGATGATGTTAAGCTATATTGTGCGAGAAAAACTAAATGACAAGGGGATTCCTACTATTGTCGAAGAAAACGATGTATCGGCGTTTTTACAGGCTAATAACTGGAATTATGCTTCTAGTTATAAAGTGACAAGATTATTAATGGAAGATGCGAAGGAAAAGAATCCCTCGTTAAAGTATTTTATTGATCTTCATCGTGATTCGGTATCAAAAAATATCTCTACTGCGACGATTAATGGGAAAAGTTATGCTAAAATCTTGTTTATTGTCGGTTTAGAAAATCCTAATTATCAAGGAAATTTAACCGTAACTACGACGATTAATAATATGTTAGAGGAAAACTATCCTGGTATTACGAGAGGGATATATAAAAAGGAAGGGAAAGGGGTGAATGGCGTTTATAACCAAGATTTTGATCAGAATACAATTTTATTTGAAGTAGGTGGTCCAGAAAATACCATTCAAGAGGTATTGAATAGTGCTGATGCGATTGCTACGGTATTAGCGGAATATATAGAGGGGGATATATGAAGAATAATGTACTTAGAATTATCTTTTTTACTTTAGTGTTCCTTTTTGTTGGGTTATACAGTGCTTCCAATGCTGGTTACATCGATTATCAAGCTAGAAACCAGATGGTTTTAACAGAAGAACAGATTAAGAAATTTGAAGAAGATGTCAAAGAGAATAAACCAATTGATATTGAAAACTATGTCATCGATAAAGAAGAAACTTACAACAATAATTTATCTAGAATATCGTTAAAGTTATCGAATGCGATTGGAAAAACTTTTCAAAGTACGTTAGATTACTTATTTGGTAAATTAGAAGGAATGATGAATGGTTAAAAAGTAGACATCCTGTTTACTTTTTTCTTTTTGCTTATTTTCTATGTACATAGGAACATCTTGACCGGAAAAGCTAAAATAAGTTAAAATATAGATAAGAATAGTGGAAAAATAGAAAAATAGGACAAAGAATTTATGAGAAAAAGGATTGGTGTAAATAGTGAAAAAACGAAAATTTACTTGGAAGCCTGAGCACAAGTATCTGTTTGCCTAGGTGTTTTCTTATGCCTATGTTTGATAAATTCGTCGTATTCTTTTTATAAGGAGACAAAAGAAAATAAAGATGCGATATACTTAGCAGGAGTTATTCTTAATTATACAATTACTTCAGAAGACTTAGAGAATAATCGGCTTACTTTAGAAGGAAATTCTAAAACGGAGATTACTATTTAAGTGACTAGTCATAATACTAAAGATACACAATATAAAGTGTATTATCAGATTTTAAAAACTTTAACCGAGGAGCAAAGAGCGAATATTCGTATTGAGACAATTCGAATAAATACTGTGGATCTACCGACTGGATCAATTTCTCCTTCAGAGACAAAAACAATCGTGATTGAATTAGAAAATAAGAATGATACTCCAGTTACGATTGATTTAGGGGTACAAGGAGGATTGATTGGTAGAGAAATTATATTAGAAGAGGGAAACTCTATAAAAGTAATTGAGGGAACAAGAACGATACAAAAAGTGGAAAGTGAGGACTATAACGAAAAGTTATGGAAGCATAAAGATGCTATCACTAAGGTTGTGTTTCAAAATCAAAAGCAAAGTGTTGGAACGGTTTCTTATAGTTATGATATATCTGATACGAGTGATGGTAGTGTTATGGCTTATTTAGTAAGAAATAATGATTCTTCTACTTATACCGCTTATATTCAAGCTGAAGATAGAATTTATACAAATGTAAATAGTGTTGGTTTGTTTTATGATTTTACTAAATTAGAAAGTATAGAAGGAATAGAATATTTAGATACGGCTCAAACTGAGTCTATGGCTTTAATGTTTGGTAATTGTAGTAGCTTAAA
This sequence comes from Candidatus Alloscybalousia intestinigallinarum, assembly GCA_018716115.1. Lineage (GTDB taxonomy): Bacteria > Bacillota_I > Bacilli_A > RF39 > UBA660 > Alloscybalousia > Alloscybalousia intestinigallinarum. Next base: position 29,065 of record DVKF01000019.1, on the reverse strand, counting down.
AACGTTGGATATCAGTCATTTTGATACTTCAAAAGTAACTAATCTCGGTTCGATGTTTTCTGGGTGTACTAGCCTTGAAACCTTGGATTTAGGAGGCATAGATACTTCTCAAGTAATTTATATGTCAGCTATGTTTATGGGGTGCAGCAACTTAACTACGTTAGATCTTAGTAGTTTTAATACAGAAAAAGTAATTGATATGGGCACAATGTTTTTAGGTTGTAGTAGTTTAACCAGTCTAGATTTAAGTCATTTTAAAACTTCTAATGTAACGGGTTATGGTTTTTCACAAATGTTTAACGGATGTAGTAATTTAGAAACTTTGAAAATTAATTTTGACACTTCAAAAGCGACTCATTTAACTTATATGTTTGCTGATTGTAAAAAGTTATCGAGTTTAAATTTAAGTAGTTTTATAACAGATAGCGTTACGAATATGCAGTATATGTTTTATAATTGTAATGCGTTAACCGAGTTAAATATCTCTAGCTTTAAAACTCATAATGTGGAGAATATGTCCCATATGTTTGAAGGTTGTAAGAGTTTGACTACTTTAGATGTTTCTAAATTTGATACATCAAATGTAACGACGATGCAAAATATGTTTGATGGTTGTAATCGCTTAGCGGTGTTAGATGTTTCTAAATTTGATACTAAAAAAGTAACGAATATGAGCTCGATGTTTAGGGGTTGTCAGAAAATGACGAATCTTAATTTAGATAATTTTGTTACCTCTAATGTAAGAGGTATGAGTGAAATGTTCAACGATTGTAATAGCTTAGAGATATTAGATTTATCAAATTTTGATACTTCTAAGGTAACAAGCATGGGAAATATGTTTAAAAATTGTAATAGTTTGACTTCTCTTAATATTTCTAGCTTTAATACAGGAAATGTTACTACTATGAATAATATGTTTTATAATTGTAGGAATTTAACTAATCTAAATTTAAGTAGTTTTGTTACTTCTAAAGTGACGCAAATGCAATTTATGTTTGGTGGTTGTCAGAGTTTAATTAGTTTAGATGTTAGTCATTTCGATACTTCGCAAGTAACTGATATGTATAACATGTTTTTTGCTTGTAGCAGTCTAACTAATCTAAATTTAAGTAGTTTTGTTACTTCTAAAGTGACTAGAATGGATTATATGTTCCAAGGGTGTACTAATTTAGTTGAATTAAATATCAATAATTTTGATACTAGTCAAGTAACTACTATGCAAAATATGTTTTATGAATGTAGTAATATACTGACATTAAATTTAAATCATTTTGATACCTCAAATGTTACTGTAATGGCAGGAATGTTTGCACGATGTCGAGAACTAGTATCGTTATCCATTGATAACTTTGATACTCAAAATGTAAATAATATGGTAAATATGTTTGAAAGTTGTGAAAAACTAACTACATTAAATTTAAAAAGTTTTAATACTAGTAATGTAACGGAGATGGGAGGAATGTTTGCTTTTTGCTACGAATTACAGAGTTTGGATTTAAGTAGTTTTGATACTAGCAAGGTAACAAATGTATATAGAATGTTAGCATATTGTAGAAGTTTAACTAGTTTAGATCTTAGAAACGCTAACTTTAATAGTGTAACCAATTCTACCGAAATGCTTTTGGGAATTTCTCCTACTGTTCAAATTACGGTAATGGATAATACCATGAAAAGTTTTATCGAAAATCTCTTGGAGGATGGTAGGGGAACGGTTGTGGTTGCCTAGTTATATAGGGATAATAGGAAGAGCAAGACGTTGTCGATTAAAAAACATATAAATAGAATGGATTAGAGACTATAAATGGCTTTACGAGAAAAGGATCGGTATAAATTATGAGAAAGAAAAACACTTTAAAACTATATGAATATGCTAAAAAGATGAATATTTATAATAGAGTAAGAGACACTTTTGAGGTGTTTGGATGATCAAAAATAGAGATAGCCTAGTGGTCTTTTATTATCATCTATCTTTGGTGTCAATTTAAGAAGTACTATGGATTTAGATACTACTATAAAAGGTTTACCACTAGACAGAGAAACGATTACTAAAGTTATTAATGAATTATAAGTATTGATGTAGAAGACAATATTAAACTTTTAGTGATGATTCAAGATTAAAAGCTTTATGGAATAGTTATCAAAATAACTATGAATATGCAAAAGATATAGAATTTATTGATATAATAAATGCAATTAAAGTAATTAGTGAAATTATAGTGCCAGTTGGTGTTTAAAGTAGAATAAAATAAGAATGACTAAAAAACAAAGAATAATTACAAATTTTTCGCCTGACACAAAATAAGCACAATATGGCATGAATTAGACATAGAATAAACTCGACTCCGTTTTGTCAAGTGCCATAATATAGTAAAATATTAGAAAATTATGTGGGGAGGAACTTTGGGTTATACCAATGCTTTCTTTTTCTTTGCTATATCAAATATAATTGAAAATATTTCTTAAATCTTTCTTTATTTTTTGGTATAATATTTCTGGTGGTAAAACATGAGAAAAGAAAACATTCGTAATTTCTCGATCATTGCGCATATCGATCATGGGAAAAGTACTCTTGCAGATCGATTGCTGGAAGCAACAGGAGCTTTATCTAAACGCGAGTTGAAAGAACAGACATTAGATTCGATGGATATCGAGCGTGAACGGGGAATTACGATCAAATTAAATGCTGTAGAATTAAATTATCATACTGATCATGGAAATTATATTCTTCATTTGATTGATACACCGGGTCATGTCGATTTTTCTTATGAAGTGAGTAGAAGTCTTGCCGCTTGTGAAGGCGCTTTACTTGTTGTTGATGCAGCTCAGGGAATTGAAGCGCAGACGCTTGCTAATTTATATCTTGCTCTAGAAAATGATTTGGCCATTATCCCGGTGATTAATAAAATTGATTTACCTAATGCCGATGTAGCCAAAGTAAAACAGGAACTGATCGATGCGATTGGGTTTAGTGAAGATGAATTTATTTTAACTAGTGCGAAAACGGGAGAAGGAATCGAGGATTTATTAAAAGCAATTATCGAACGGATTCCTGCACCTAAAGGAGACGAGAAAGCACCATTACAAGCCTTAATCTTCGATAGTTTTTTTGATTCTTATCGAGGAGTAATTATTTCTTGCCGTATTGTAAATGGCACTCTTCATCGCGGAGATATCATCCGTTTAATGGAAACCAAAGCAGAGTATGAAGTCATTGAGCTTGGTGTCATGCATCCAAAAGAAGAGAAAAAGGAGTATTTAGAAGCGGGAGATGTTGGTTTTATTTCTGCTTCGATTAAAAATATTCAAGATGTTCGAGTAGGGGATACGGTGACATTAGTTAAAAATCCTGCTTCTTCCCCTTTACCTGGATACAAGCCAATGAAATCGATGGTATTTTGTGGTTTATATCCAATTGAGGCCAGTCAATTTGAAGAGTTGCGTGATGCTTTAGAAAAACTGAAGTTAAATGATGCTTCTTTGGTTTTCGAACCGGAAACTTCAGAAGCTTTAGGTTTTGGCTTTCGTACTGGATTTTTGGGCTTGCTTCACATGGAAATTATCGAAGAGCGAATCGAAAGAGAGTTTAATATTCCGATTATTGCTACTTCTCCGAGTGTTGTCTATGAAGTAGAACTTACCGATAAAAGTGTTATTCATATTGATTCTCCATCGAAATTACCTGATCAACAAAGAATCGCATCTATTCGTGAACCATATGTGAAGACAAGTATTTTCACACCTAGTGAATATATTGGTCCGATTATGGAACTTTGTCAAAATAAACGGGGTAACTATTTAAATATGGATTATATTGATCCGAAACGGGTAAATATTCATTATGAGATTCCCCTTTCCGAAATTATTTATGACTTTTTCGATAAATTAAAGTCTTATACGAAAGGCTATGCTTCTTTTGATTATGAATTTATTGGTTATCGAGAAAGTAAACTAGTCAAAATGGATATTTTGCTTAATGGTGATGTAGTTGATGCCTTCAGTGTGATTGTCCATAAAGATTTTGCTTATGCTCGTGGGAAAGCGATTGTTAACAGTTTGAAAGAATTGATTCCAAGGCAGATGTTTGAAGTGCCAATTCAAGCATCTATCGGTAGTAAAGTAATCGCTCGTACGGATATTAAAGCTCTTCGTAAGAATGTTTTAGCTAAGTGTTATGGGGGAGACGTTACGCGGAAACGAAAACTTTTGGAAAAACAAAAAGAAGGAAAGAAACGAATGAAACAGATCGGCAGTGTCGAAGTTCCTCAAGAAGCTTTCTTAGCTATTTTAAAAATGGATGATTCTAACTAGGGGTAGTTATGGATACTTCAGTAAAAGCATGTTATATTCATATTCCTTTTTGTAGTCATATTTGTAGTTATTGTGATTTTTGTAAACTGTTTTATGACGAGAAGATTGTCGATCGCTATCTTTTGTCTTTAGAAAAAGAGATCGAGAAAAATTATTGTGGTGAAGTATTAAGTACTATTTATCTTGGGGGCGGGACTCCTTCTTCTTTAACGTTAAGACAATTAGAAAAATTGTTTTCCATCATAGAAAACTTAAATAGAAGCTCTAACTGTGAATTTACAGTCGAGTGTAACGTAGAAAACATTACAAAAGATAAGTTAGCTTTATTTCGCCAACATGGTATTAATCGTATTAGCTTAGGGGTAGAGTCATTCCAAACTGATTTATTAAAAGAGTTATCTCGCCCTTATACAAGACAAGATATTATCGATGTAGTAAGTTTAATTCGTTCGCTTGGTTTTTCTAATTTAAATATCGATTTAATGTACGCTTTACCTAATGAAACGTTAGATGATTTACAGAGAGATTTAGAGGAAATTTTATCGTTAAATGTCGATCATATTTCTACTTATTCTTTGATGATTGAAGAACATACTCGTCTTTATCTTCAGAAAGTACAACCAATCGATGAAGAGTTAGATGAAGCAATGTATCATCGTTTAAGTCAAGTATTAGAAAAAAGCGGTTTTATTCACTATGAAATTAGTAATTTTGCGAAAGAAGATAAAGAGTCTAGACATAATCTTACTTATTGGCAAAATGAACGTTATTACGGATTTGGGTTAGGGGCAAGCGGCTTTTTGGAAGATGTTCGTTATACAAATACTCGAAGTATAAATCAATATCTTCTAGGAAACTTTCTTGGCTTTTCAGAAGAGTTATCTACCCAAACAATGAGAGAAAACGAGATTATTTTAGGGCTTAGAACTAAATGGGGAATAGATAAGCAGAAGTTTATTCAACGCTATGGACAGGATGTAAAAGAAATTTATTCTATCGATAAGTTATTAGAAAAAAAATGGATAATAGAAGAAGTAGATAGATATCGGATACCGGAAGATAAATGGTATGTATCCAACGAAATCTTACTCTACTTTATAGGAGAGAAGTAATGGAAAAAACAGAAGTATTTAGAAAAGAAATTGATTTGATTCACGATTTAAGTTTAGTACCAGATTTTGAGGTATTAATCAATAGCTTGCCTGATTATTTTTTTGAAGTAGAAGCATCGACTACTGGGAAATATCATCCTAAGTTTGCACTTGGGACAGGTGGCCTTGTTCGTCATACGAAAGTAGCTGTTCGTTTTGGCTATGAATTGTTAAATGATCCATGTATTGGTGGAAAATATACGGCTAGGGAAAAAGATTTGATGTTGATGGCCCTTACTTTACATGACGGATTAAAATGTGGCAATCCCAAGGAACGTTATACTCGGGCAGATCATCCGTTATTAGTCTGCGAGCATATTAAGAATCAAAAAGATCAGTTAAAAATGTCAGAAGAAGAAGTAGATTTCATCTGTCATGTGATTTCTACTCATATGGGACCTTGGAATACCGATTATTATACAAAGGAAGAAATTTTACCTAAACCAAAAGATAAGTATCAAAACTTTGTTCATATGTGTGATTATTTGGCTAGTCGTAAATTTGTTCAAGTAGAGTTTGATTCTGATAATAATATTATCGGCTAGGGCTTTTTCTACAGATATAAGTGAAGGAATTGATCATTTTTCTCGAATAAATGTTCGTTAACGATTGACTTTTTTTCTTTTCTTATTGTATACTGGTATTGTTAGTGAGGAAGGTGGATATATGACTGGAAAATTAATCGTCATTGAAGGAACAGATTGTTCTGGAAAAAATACGCAGAGCATTTTGTTGGTTAAAAAATTAGTGGCGATGGGTTTAAAAGCAGTAAATTTATCTTTTCCGATGTACGATAGTCCGACTGGAAAGATTGTTGGTGGGCCATTATTAGGACGTAAAGAAATTGGACCATCTTGGTTTCCAGAAGGGTATACGCATGTTGATCCAAAAATTTCTGGATTATATTATGCTGCTGATAGAAAGTATAATTTTTCTAAAATTGAAAAATATTTACAAGAAGGGTACTACGTTGTATTAGATCGTTATGTGAGTTCCAATATGGCGCATCAAGGTTCTAAAATCGAAGATGATGACGAAAGATTTAACTTTTTCCGTTGGATTGATAAGTTAGAGTACTGGTTATTGGAATTGCCTAAAGCCGATTTAACGATTTTCTTACATGTTCCGTTTCAATATACTAAGGAATTAATGAAAACTCGGGAATTTACCGATGAAGCGGAAAAAGATGAAACGCATTTAATTCAGACGGAAAAAACCTACATTGAATTATCTGAACTATATCATTGGCAGACGGTCGATTGTGTAGAAGATGGAAAAATAAAAACGATTGAGGAAATCAATCGTGAAGTATTAGATAAAGTTTTAACTTAAAAAAGCGATTGTGATTAATCGCTTTTTTCTTTTTCTTCTTCTCTCATGGCTAGTTCATCTTCAATATTCATTTCGGCAACTTTAGAATCCGCATCATCTTCGATTTCTACTAGTTTATAAATCTCTTCAAAAGTAGTATAGCCTTTTACGACTTTATCCAATCCGTCTTGTAGTAGAGTAATGGTATGATTTTTTCCATATACGAATTCACGAAGGGTTTCTTTGTCGGTTTCATCTTTACTGATAATATCTCGGATTTCTTCATTGATTAATAGCACTTCTTGAATTGCGATACGACCTAAGAAACCATTAATACAGTGTTCGCATTTATTAGGTACCCACATTTCATTAACGTTTAATCCTAAAGCATCTTTTAATACTTTTCGCTCATATGGAGTCGTTGGTCTAATCGTTCTACAAACTGGGCAGATTCTTCTAGCTAGTTTTTGAGAGATGATTCCCTCTAATGCAGTAGAAAGCAAGTAACGTTCTACATCCATATCTAGTAATCTTTCGATGGTAGCTAATGAGTTGTTGGTGTGGATGGTAGAAAGTACAAGGTGTCCAGTAATTGAAGCACGTACGGCAATTCTTGCTGTTTCGGAGTCGCGAATTTCTCCGATTAGAATAACGTTTGGGTCTTGACGTAAGATTGAACGAAGAGCAGCCGCGAAGGTCATACCGATTTCACTATTTACTTGAACTTGGTTGATTCCTTCAATATTCATTTCAATTGGATCTTCAACTGTAATAATATTAGTTTCTTCATGGTTTAAGGATTGTAACATAGAGTAGGTTGTCGTTGATTTACCACTACCAGTCGCACCAGTTACTAGGATGATTCCGTTAGGTACTGCTAACATCTGTAAGACTTTATCATAATTAACAGGAGAGAAGTCTAGACTATGTAATCCTTCCAAACTTTTACTATAGTCGAGGATACGAATAACGACTTTTTCTCCTTCGTTAGTTGGCAGAACAGATACACGCATATCCAAATCAATATTATCAATTCTACCTTTAATCGCTCCATCTTGAGGAAGACGATTTTCAGTAATATTCATTCCCGAAATCAATTTTACTCTGGTAACAACATTTCTTTCATTATCTTTAGGAATAATGGTGTGATCCTGTAAATTTCCGTCAACCCGCATTCGAATTTTTAACCCATCTTCTAACGGATCAAAGTGAATATCGGAAGCACGTGCTTTTACCGCCACTAGAATAATTTTATTTACCAAATCTACTATAGGTATATTTTCAACATCATATTTCACCATTTTTAATCACCTTAAGCCTTATCCTTTTTCTTCTTATATATTTTTGTTTTTTCCTATGGTATTTTACATTAAATTATTATATAATAAATTTTAGAGATAATCAATAAAGGAAAGTGAATTTATGAAAAGAATAAACCAAAAGGGGTTTGTCCTCTTAGAAACACTGATTGTTACAGTATTTGTCATGTCAATTTTTGTCTTTGTATACAGAAACAGTGTACCTATGATGGGACAGTATGAGAAAATGCAAAATTTTGATGATATCGATAGTGTGTATGCTGCCGATATGATGAAAAGAATGATTACCAACTATGTAGATTTCACTATTGTCGATGAGAAGTTACAGAATGCAACGTATTTGGATATTAGTAATTGTAATGATACTACTTATTATCGAGACGCTAGCTATTGTACTAAATTGAAAAGTAGTCTTCATATCGAGGATAATGATGTGGTATTACTTACTAAATATAACCTTTCTAATACCTTACATGAAACAAATACTAGTTTTCGTACTTTTGTGAATGAAAATGAATATTTTGATTCTGGTAAACTAAGTAATTTTCGAGATTATTTAAAAACGGTTGCGGATAACGAAATTTTTTATAATCCTGGAGATAGTACCAATAAAGCTACAGGAGTATATCGTTTGTTTATTTCTAGAACGGTTCCTTTAATTGATGGAACAACAGAAACAAGATATGCCAATATCGGTATCTATAAAAGTAAATACGGAGGTTAGTATGAAAAAATTGAATGAAAAGGGAATGTCGGTTATCGAAGTAGTATTGACTTTTGCTTTGATTATGACAATTGTAGCTGGTATTTTAGCTTTGATTATGAATTATCGAAATAAGATGCAGACCAATTTAACATACTTAGATTTATCGACTTATAAAAATACGATTACTAAAGAAATTCAAGATGATATTATGACACTTGGTGTTGCTGATATTAATCATGGTGGCGATTGTACTTCTAGCGAGTATAGTGGTCAGTTTAGTTCATGTAGTAATATTGTTTTTAAAACCGGTGTAGAGAAAATTTTAGCGGTTTCTAAGATCGATATTAGTAATCGGGATTCTGTTTTAAATAAGTATATTCGTTATGGAGATACTAAGTATCCAATCGAAGATACTCTACCTAAAACAATTCCTAATGGTAGACAACCCGGGGAATTTCAATCGATATTTGTCAGTGATTCTGACTTTTTATCCGTAGATAGTACGATTTTATCTGATGGTACGGAGATTAAGATTTATTCACTCGATATTTATATTGAACATATTGATTTCGATGATGATTTTGGTATTCACATTGTTGCGACAAATAACGATGTATTAACGACTAATTCTTATACCAAAGATTTTGCTTATACTGGCAATGTCCAGGCCTATACCATTCCAGTAACAGGTACTTATAGAATTGAACTATGGGGTGCTTCTGGTGGTGATGTTGGTCCATATAAAGGTGGTTTAGGTGGTTATACAAGTGGATATATTCATTTACAAGAAGGCCAAGTTCTTTACTTCTATGTCGGTGGCGAAGGCAGTCAGTCGTCAATCGGTGGTTGGAACGGTGGTGGTGATTTAACAAGTGGTCAGGAAGCTTTTGGCGCATCTGGTGGAGGTGCAACTGACGTACGATTAGTTTCTGGTGCTTGGAATAATTTCGACAGTTTAAAATCACGAATTATGGTAGCTGGTGGTGGCGGGGGCGCCAATTATCGTAACGTAACTTCCGCAACCGATTTAGTCCTTTATGGTTCCGGTGATGGCGGAGCCGGTGGCTGTTTAAATGGTGACGATAGTAATTGCGTTGGTACTAGTGAACAATATTTAGCTTCAGCTGGATATAGTGGTGGAACTGAACATTATTATGGTACTGGTGGTACACAGACAAGCGGTGGAATTCAAAAGGGATTTGATGCAAGCAATACTTTACTTACTTCTAAAGAAACAGGAACATTCGGAACTTTGACAATGCCTGGTTCACAAAGCGGAGCCGGTGGTGGTTGGTATAGCGGTGGTACTGGTGGTCACGGTGGAGCAGGTGGTGGTTCTTCTTACATATCTGGTCATAATGGTTGTCGAGCAATTTCCCAAGGTTCTACTTCTACGGCAATTACTCATCAGACTGGTTCAGAGTATGTTGATTTTGTATTCAACAATACTTTAATGATTGATGGTAACGGAAATAAATGGACAACGGAAAAAACAGACGAAAAAGTAATCATGCCAAATAATGGAATTACTAACGTAGAAATTGGTAATGATGGTAATGGTTATGCTAGAGTTACTTATCTAGGAATTTAGATTAATAATAAATATAAGCAAGATACAAGTATTGCGGAAAGTATCGCATGTAAAAGACGACTTTCTAAATAATACTTGTATTTTATTTTGGTTCCACTGATGATACTTAGTACTTGCATGTGAACGCTTAAGCCACCAAAAGAGATAAAAATCGTTATCCAGATGGTTTTAACGAATTCTGTAACTGGAAGAATACTCATGGTTTTTACACCTTGAGTCATTTCTAAAATTCCAAATATAATTGCTTTTAAATAGGGGTTAAGCGGGAAAAACTGTTCAATGATTGTCGATAAAACGAGGAAGATAGTGACGATTCCTAGTAAGAGAAATAAGGTCGATAGGGCATCTTGAATACTATTTGCTAAAGCTGTCCCTAGGGGTTGCTTAGTAGAGAAAAAAGCTTTTTTTGGCTCTTTTTCTGAAATTGATGAAGTCTTTTTCGCGAAAATTATCCCCATTAGTAATCCACTTAATACGTGAGAAACTAAGATAATCAATCCTAGTTTTTGGTTTCCTAAGAGTAGATTACCGATTAGTCCTAAAATGAATAGGGGGTTAGAATAATGAGTAAACGTTAGTAATCGCGAGGCTTCTTCGGGTGTGATTTTCTTAGCTTCTACCAACTCTTTACTGTATTTCGCTCCACTAGGAAAACCAGAAATTAAACTGAGACAAAGGACAAAGCTACTTTCTTGCGGCTGATGAAAAAGACGAGGCATTACTTTCCCAACCGATGCGGCAAGGGATTCGACAAAACCATAACGAAGTAATAAATTAGACACAACAAAAAAAGGAAATAAAGTAGGAAAGAGATTTTCTATCCAAATAGAAAGAGAAAACGAAGCTGCTTGAATGACTTCATTAGAAAAGATAACTAGGGATACGGTAATTGTCAAAAGTAGACAGATAAACAAGTCTTGGCTAATCTTTTTGCTCATAAAAACGCTTCTTTCGTGTTATACTTTATTAGTAAGGATTGATGTCATGTTTACTAAACTATATGAAAAAATTAAAGAAATAATCAAACAAAACTATTTATATTTTACTTTCTATTTCGTTTTAGTGGCGGTTTGCCTTTATCCGCTTCCCTTTTATATCTATAATGGTGGTGGAACAATCGATGTTAGTGACCGGGTAGAAATTGATGGTGGATATAGTAGTCGTGGTAGTTATAATCTTTGTTATGTATCTGAATTACGAGCAACACTTCCTAGCTATCTTTTGGCAAAAATCTTACCTGGGTGGGATTTGGTACCGATGGAGGACTTATCTTTAAATGAAGAAGAAACTGAAGAAGATTTGATGATTCGTGATCGGATTTATTTAAACGATGCGAATATGACGGCGATTTCTCTTGCTTATCAGAAAGCAGGAAAAGAGTTTAGTGTGGTTGATGCTAGTAATTATGTGATCTATTTAGACGCTTATAGTAAGACGGATTTAAAAATAGGAGACGATATTCAAAAAGTAGATGGTAAAATAATTACTAGTTTAAGTGATTTACAAGCGATTGTTCAAGAACGAAAAGTTGGAGATGTTCTTACTTTTGAAGTCGTTCGTGATGGGAAAACCATAACTTGTACGGGAGAAATAATCCAACAAGAAGATAGTCAGTTATTGGGTATTGCGTTACAGACTAGTTATGTTTATGAGACAGATCCTGAAATTGAACTTCATTTTTCTGACAATGAAGCGGGTCCTTCTGGTGGATTGATGCTTACGCTTTCTATTTACGATCAACTGATACCGGAAGATATTACTAAAGGCCGAAAGATTGCGGGAACTGGTACCATCGATAGCGAAGGCAAAGCTGGGGCCATTGGAGGTGTGAAATATAAGCTTGCTGGGGCAGTAAAGGATAAAGCAGATATCTTCATTGTTCCTAATGGGGAAAATTACGAAGAAGCAATCAAGTTACAACAAGAAAAAAACTATGATATTGAAATTATCGGTGTCGATAGTTTCGAAGATGCTTTAGAGAAACTTGGGTAACTACGATAAGTAGTTTTTTTCTTTCTAATTTTTGCTTTGTTTATAAGGAAATATGGTATAATAAAAGGCACTAGCCTAGTTAGGAAAAATGGAGGTGGGGATGAAAATGGAAAACAATCAAAATATTTGGGTGATTCAAAGAGAAGTTAGCCCATTTGGGTTATTAAATATTTACTATAGTGAAAAAAGCGCACTGATGCCAGGCGTTTATTTGGCAACTTGTACTCTTGGGGATGGAAGTTGTTTAAGTGGAATCGTGGACAAAGCGGGTATAGAACGAATTCCCATAAAAAAATGGCAAATTACTACTTTTTTTACTACGAAAGATCAACATGATTTTTGTGTTGCTTTTGGTAATCCGCCAGAAGATAATGACCAATATTTTCATTTTCAATATAATGAACAAACGGAAAATTTTGATTTAGTTACCATGACTACGCCTAAGGAAGGGATGCCATTGATTTCTTTTTCTAGCGATTTTCATCATGATGATTATTGGTTGATTACGATTCAGTTTCCTAAAGAAGAAAAAGAAAAATATGCCCTATATCGAATAAAAGAAAAAGAGCTTGCGACGGATTATTTTGATATTTTAGATTTCGAGGATGACGAGTCTAATCATTATGCTTATTTTTGTCTAGAATTAAAAAGTAAGGTTGCCGGAGAAGACGAATGGGTAAAACTAACTACACTAATCGGCTTTTTAGACGAACAAGCCCGTTTCTCTTCTTATATTCTAGATGTTGCGCAATTAGATAATGATAAGCACTTATATACTCCTATGCAGTTAGGGTATCACTCATTAAGTGAGCGCTTTCAACAATTTAAACAACGCTTAACTAAACATTATGAAGATGAGTATATAGCTAGACAAATGCGCTTGTATGATGAAGTTCAAACATTATATGAACATCCTTTTTATCCTAAAGAAGATCAATTAGATGGTAATAAGACCAAGAACATAAAATGTAAAATTATTGATTTTCGTCCGAAAACAGACAAGTAGAATGAAGGTGTATAATGAAACGTAGTGAAGTAGATAGAGAAAAAATATCTCCAATGATGAGACAATACTTAGAGATTAAAGATAAATATGAAGATACGATTATCTTTTTTCGGCTAGGAGATTTTTATGAGATGTTTTTTGAAGATGCATTAACTTGTAGTAAAGAATTAGAATTAACATTAACCGGGAAAAATTGTGGTTTAGATGAACGAGTACCGATGTGTGGGATTCCTTATCATGCTTATCAAGGATACTTAGATAAATTGATTGAAAAGGGCTATAAAGTCGCAATTTGTGAACAGATGCAAGATCCTAAAGAAGCAAAGGGAATGGTAGAAAGAGAAGTTATTCAAGTAGTTACCAAAGGAACAGTATTAGATAATTCCTTAAATGCTAAAGATTATAACTATATTGGTAGTATTTATGATTTTGAATATTGTTTTAGTATCTGTTATATTGATATTTCAACAGGATATTCTTATGCATTTATCTTAGATCACGATTTAGATAAATTATTAAAAGAAGTCATGAATTTAAATATCAAAGAAGCGATTGTCAATACGAAAATTGATCGGTCGATTATTAATCATTTACGAGAAGACTATCATATGTTGATTACGATTACTGATGAGGTTTATTCGAAAGATGAATATCAGTATATTTATCAAGATATTAAGGATATTCGTATTATAACTGGTATGAATCATCTACTTAGTTATCTTTTAGAAACAAAGAAAGGAAACTTATCTCATATTCAGAAAGTAGAAATTGTCGACCAACAGAAACATTTACTTTTTGATGTACATACAAAAAAGAATTTGGAATTAGTAGAGACCATTCGTAATCATGATCGGATGTATTCATTATTATGGTTACTCGATAAAACGAAGACCGCGATGGGCAGTAGAATGCTGAAGATGAATATTGAGAATCCTTTGACAGATAAGGAAGAACTTTTAAGACGTTATTCGATTATTGAAAAATTATTAACGGAATTTATTCTAAAAGAAGAACTTGTTCAGGAATTAGATAAAGTCTATGATTTGGAACGATTATCTTCTAGAATTAGTTATGGTAATTTAAATGCTAGAGATTTGATTCAATTGATGAATTCTTTAGAGGCACTTCCTAATATTCAACGGATTTTAACGGAATTAGATTATGATAAAAACATTGAAACTTTAGATGAGTTATATCAACTACTCAAGAAAGCAATTTCGTTAGATGCTCCTCCTACCTTAAAAGAAGGGGGGTTAATTAATACTGGGTATAATCAAGAATTAGATGAATTGAAAAGTATTCGTAAAAACAGTAAAGATTTTATTCTACAGATTGAAAATGAAGAAAAAAATCGAACAGGGATTAAGAATTTAAAGATAGGATTTAATAAAGTGTTCGGTTATTATATCGAGGTTAGTAAAGGAAGTATTCCTTTAATCAAAGAAGAATTTGGTTATGAAAGGAAACAGACTTTAGCGAATTGTGAGCGATTTATTACGCCGTTATTAAAGGAAAAAGAAGATATTATTTTAGGGGCAGAAGAAAAAATCATTAATCTAGAATATCAATTGTTTATTGAAATTCGAGATATTACTAGGAAATATATTGGACGGATCCAGTTGATTTCTAAGATTCTTGCCGAAGTAGATATGCTGGTTTCGTTTTCGACAGTCGCTGAAGAAAATAATTATGTAAAACCAGAAATTACGAATGATAGGGTTATTCAGATTAAAGATGGAAGACATCCGGTTGTCGAAAAGGTAAGTAAAAGTGAATATGTAGCCAATGATATCGTGATGGGAAAAGATACCAATATTTTACTCATAACTGGACCTAATATGGCAGGAAAAAGTACCTATATGCGGCAACTTGCGATTATTATTATCATGGCTCAGATTGGTTCTTTTGTTCCTTGTAAAAGTTGTGCGATTCCCATCTTTGATCAAATTTTTACTCGAATTGGCGCATCAGATGATTTGGTTAGTGGGGAATCTACCTTTATGGTTGAGATGAAAGAAGCCAATATGGCGATTCAAGAGGCAACAGAACATAGTTTGATTTTATTTGATGAATTAGGACGAGGGACAGCTACTTATGATGGAATGAGTCTAGCTCAAGCTATTTTAGAGTATATTCACGATAAAATTAAGGCTAAAACGTTGTTTTCTACTCATTATCATGAATTAACCGCTCTAGCTGCTGATTTACCAAATTTAAAAAATGTTCACGTTAGTGCGATCGAAGAAAAAGGATCAATTACTTTCCTTCATAAGATAAAAAGTGGGGCAGTAGATAAAAGTTATGGTATTCATGTCGCATCGTTAGCTAAATTACCAAGTAGTTTAATTGAACGGGCAGAAGAAATTCTAGAAGTATATGAAAATAAAGGAAATAAAAAACAAACCTTTACTCAAACTAGTTTATTTTTAGATTTTGATGAAAAAGGGGAAGAAAAAGAAGACTTTTTAACCGAGAAGTTAGAAAGTATTAATCCTTTAGAAATCACGCCAATGGAAGCATTAAATCTTTTATATGAATGGAAAAAGGAATTAAAAGAGAAAAAATAGAAGTTAGTTAACAACAGATAATTAATGAATATGGATAAGTAGAAAATAGGAATATTCCTTTTCTAAGAGATGTTGCCTATTTTTTCTTATATGCTATTCTTTAGATGATATATGGATGGTGAATAGGATGAAGAAGTTGTTTTGTCTTTTGGTTCTATTGCTTTTCATGAGTGGTTGTACATTATTTTTGTGATAAACAGGAATTATTTTATCAGACTACTAATACCGATTTGACTTTTAGTGCGCAGTTAATTACCGATCAATGTGGAAATGATCAATTAAAAATTAGCGATATTCAGTATAAGAGTGATCCGTTGGTTACAGAGGTGAATTTAGTCCTTTATTACGAAGATGAAGTGGTTAGTACCTTAGAAAGTGATTCTTACGAGAGTGATTATGAAGGAAAAGTGGATGACGAGTATCGCCCAATCTTTTCGTTAACTGAATATTTAACAGGAAAACAACTAGTTACACAAAAAAGAGAAATCAATCCGGATACGGTTTCTTCTTATCGCTTAGAAATGAAATTTATCTCTTCATCTTTAGAGGAAATAGAACTAGAAACAAGCTTTGAAAAAGTAGAAAAATAACTCTATTTTTTCTTTTGTCAATTTACGAAAATTACTTTGACCTTTATATCAAGATATGATAAACTTTTATCTGGGTGGTACTTATGAAAAGTCGTAGTGAATTACGGGAAATTGTAATGAAAATTTTGTATCAAGTATTTATTTTAAAAGAAGCTTCTGTCGAATTTGACGTCGAGAAATTAAAAAAAGAACAATTAGAAATTGAAAATGATTTTGTCAATGAACTTTTATATGGAATTTTGGATCATCAAAAAGAGATTGTGGAAAAAGCCAATCAATATTTGACAAATTGGCCAATGGATCGTTTAAATAAAGTGGATCAAGCCATTATTTGTATTGGTATTTATGAACTGTTGTATACGAAGACACCTAGTATTGTAGCGATTAATGAGGCAGTAGAACTTTCTAAGAAATATTCGGATGAAAAAGTAACGAAAATGATTAATGCGGTATTAGATGAAGTCTTTCATGAAAAAGAAGAATCTTTGACTGAAGGAAGTAACTAATATGCAGGATAAATACATTAGTATTAGTCAATTAACCCGTTATATTAAGTTTAAATTTGATAACGATGAACATCTTGCTCATGTATTTTTACGGGGTGAAATTTCTAATTTTAAAGCTCATACGAGAGGACATTATTATTTTACGTTGAAGGATGAGACTTCACGAATTAATGCCGTGATGTTTGCTTCTAATGTTGTTAAGATGAATTTTCGTCCAGCTGATGGAATGAAGGTTTTAGTAACAGGAAGAATTAGTGTTTATGAAGCAACTGGTGGCTATCAAATTTACGTCGAAGACATGGTAGAAGATGGGGTAGGGAACTTATATGTTCAGTTTGAGGAGTTAAAAAAGAAATTACAGCAAGAAGGACTTTTTGATCCAGAACACAAAAAGAAAATTCCTAAAATCCCTAAAACAGTAGGCATTATTACCGCTCCAACGGGAGCTGCGATTCGAGATATTTTATCAACCATCAAAAGAAGATGGCCAATTACGAAGACGATTCTTTTTCCTAGTTTAGTTCAAGGTGCTAGTGCTGCACCAGAAATTATTAAACAAATCGAAAAAGCGCAAGAATATGATATCGATGTATTAATTGTCGGTCGTGGCGGGGGTTCGATTGAAGATATGTGGTGTTTCAACGATGAACAAGTAGCTCGGGCAATATATGCTTGTAAAATACCGGTAATTTCAGCGGTTGGACACGAAATCGATTTTACGATTAGCGATTTTGTTGCTGATCTACGTGCACCTACTCCTACGGGAGCAGCGGAAATGGCCGTTCCTAATATCAATGATTTCTATCAATATTTTAAACAGATAGAACTTCGTTTAGAACAAGCAATCATGACGATGATGGCAACTAAAAAGGATCAATTGGAAACGTTGAAGAAGAGCTATATTCTGACTAATCCGATTGCTATGTACCAGGTTAAGGAACAACGCTTCGATGCTTTGTTTGAAAAGATTCATTTATTGATGAATTCGATTATTGTGAACGAGAGAAATAATTGCCAAAATTTAAAACAAAAACTAGAAAATAGTATTCAAAAAGTATTAGAAAATGAACAAAATCGTTATTTACATGCGCTAAATAAATTAGAAATTCTAAATCCATTACTGACAATAAAACGTGGATATAGTATTACGCGTAGTAACGGGCATGTAATTACATCTATCCATCAAGTGAAGAAACAAGAAAATATGGAAATTGAGGTCATGGACGGTGTAATTTGTGCAAAAGTAGAGGAGGTAAAATCATGACAAAAGCGAAAGAACAAGAACAGGAACTATCTTTCGAAGAAAATTTGAATCAATTAGAAGCAATTGTTAAAAATCTAGAGAGTGGAAATGTTCCCTTAGATGATGCAATCGATGAATTTAATAAAGCAATGAAAATTGTAAAAGTTTGTGATGAAAAACTTAAAAATGCCGAAGATAGTATTCATAAAATTTTAAATAAGGATGGAAAGTTAGAAGATTTCTCTGTAGAAGAGTAATCTTTTTTAATTTTTTATTAATTTTGAAAGACTAAATGAAGTTGGAATTTTTTACATCGATTATTTTTTTTGACTGTAATCATAATAATAATGTAGTGTATTTTTAAAAGGAGTTGATATCATGCGTTTTAAAAAGAAACTACAAGTTATGTTCCTTCTTCTTTTTGGTTTATTTCCATCTATAGTATTTGCTTATTCTGATTATGTTATACCAGGTGGAGAAAATATCGGAATTAAGATGAATGCCAAATATGTATCTATCGTTGGTTTTTACGAAGTAAATGGTACTTATATTGCCGAAAATGCTGGATTTAAAGTAGGAGATATGATTCTAGAAATTAATGATGAAGCGGTAACATCAATCGATCAGATGATCAGTTTAGTCGATAAGTACAAAAATGAAGAGATGATTGTTAAATTTATGCGTGGTGATGAAGAAAAAACGACTAAACTAGCCTTAGAAGTCGATGAGAGTGGCGTTTATAAGACAGGAATCTATGTTAAAGATCAGATTAATGGTATTGGTACTCTTACTTATATTGATCCAGAAAGTCATATTTATGGTGCGTTAGGGCATGAAATAGCCGATAAAAATACACTACAGAAGGTCGAAATCAGAGATGGAGAGATTTATACTTCGGAAATAACGGGAATTAAACCTTCTAAAGATGGAGAACCAGGTGAAAAACAGGCTAGAATTTATCGTGATGAAGTAATCGGAAATATTGAAGCAAATGAAGAAAGTGGGATTTTTGGTACCATAACGAGTGAGTTTTCAGCAAGTGACGCTATCGAGGTCGGGAAACCTGAAGATGTCAAAACTGGAAAGGCGACGATCAGAACAGTAATCAACAAGGATCAAGTAGAAGATTTTGAAATTGAAATACTAGAAGTGGATAAAACAAGTACAACCAAGAACATTCTGTTTGAAATAACCGATAAAGAGTTATTAGAAAAAACCGGTGGAGTTGTTGCCGGAATGAGCGGTAGTCCAATCATTCAGAATGGAAAAATCATTGGTGGTGTTACTCATGTCGTCGTTAATGATTCGGATAAAGGATATGGTATTTTTATTACGACAATGTTAGAAGAAGGAGATAAAAAGAGTGGCTAAGCACTCTTTTTGATTATTTATTTAATTTCTTGTATATTTACATTTTGGAAAATTAGAACATCCTATAAAATTTCCATATTTACCAGTCTTTTCCACTAATTTGTTGCCACATTTTGGACAAATCATATTATTAGCCAATTCTTTTTTTTCTCTTATCTGTTTATGGATATTTTTAATATGCTGCTTTCTTATTTTTTTATCTGTAATATTATTAGATAAAATTGCATTTTTAATCTCGCTAATATTTATATCTAAAATTATTTCGTTATGTTTTTTTATTTCATCTATTAGATAATCTAATTGTGTCACTGGGGTTTTACAATTAACAGCAACTTTAGCTTGGTTAGAGAAACAAATAATCGAAATAAAATACTTTTCATCAATTTCTAACATATTGGATAACGCCTTAATATGTCCATAATTTTGATGAATAGGATTCATAAAACGATTTTTAAATTTACCTAAATATTGGCACCATTTATTATCAGATTCATTTCCTTTTATTAGTCCATAATAATTTTTCATTTCAACAACAAAAATTCCATAATTAGATAAAATAATATGATCAATTTGATGAGTTCCGTTTTTGTCTTTAATCATGATGTTATTTAAAATACTATATTTATCTTTAGGTAATTTTTTTAATTCTAGTTTTACCCAGAATTCCCCCATAAAACCTCTAAATTTAGGATAATATATTTTTAACAATATACATAATAATCCTAAAATAATAGTGTAAGTTAACAATTGGGGATTTTTAGAATAAGTAGTTATAATTCTATCAAAAAGGTTTTTGATTGCCTCCATAATACATCACTTCCGGAAATATTATATCATGATTTTCCTTGAAGCTACTAAAGATAACCTTGATAGCCTTAGCTTTCTCAGTGTGTGCCGTGCATAATATAGAACTAGAGGGTGAAACTCCCTTAAATATGTGGTATTAACAGTGATATCGGGACTAAAGGAAGTGTGGAACAAAATCCTGAACCAACGAACAGAAACTTATTATAGGGCTATACAAACGAATAAAGTCGTGTTTATATTTTGCAATAAAATCAATTATTGTTAAACGTAAATACAATTAGACTTGTATTTATATTTTGCAATAGTTTTATATGTTTGTACGAATAGTGTCAATTTAAGTTTTACATTAAACTGCATAAATTAAAATGCTGTTATCTATACTTTATTAGAAAGTGGGGATAACAATGGTTGACAATATTATACCTAGAAAAATACAAATTGAAATTATGAAATTTTTCTTGAATACAAGCATTCCTAGAATTTTAGAGTCAAATATCAAATCTATTTAGGCAGAATAGAGGAGATAGATATTGTGGAAGAAAAAATAGTTACAGGAATTTATATTCGTGTTTCAACAGAGGATCAAGCAAAAGATGGTTTCTCAATTCATGCACAAAGAGAAAAATTAACCAAGTATGCTGAGGCAAACGATTGGGATATTTTTGATTACTATGTTGATGATGGAATAAGTGGTAAAAATTTAGAAGATAGACCTGAAATAACTAGATTGCTTAAAGATGTGGAAGATGGGAAAATAAATAATATATTAATATATAAACTAGATAGATTAACACGAAGCGTGAGAGATTTAATTTATTTAATAGAGTTGTTTGAAAAACACAGTTGCACTTTTAATTCTCAAACCGAAAAAATTGACACATCTAATGCTGTGGGTAGAATGTTTGTAAAAATTATTGGTATTTTTGCAGAGTTTGAAAGGGAAAATCTTGCTGAAAGAGTATCTTTTGGTTATGAACAAAAAACTAGAGAAGGTAATTATACTAATACTAATGGTGTTTATGGGTACGATTATATTGTAGGAGAGAAAAAAATAATTGTAAATGAAGAAGAAAAAGATTTAGTTAATAGAATTTTCGATTTATATATAGATGGTAAGTCTTATTTTAAAATTGCCCATTTATTTAATGAAGAAAACGTTCCTACAAAGAGAGGTGGACATTGGGCTTCATCTACAATAAAATCAATAATTAATAACCCATTGTATGTTGGTAAAGTAAGATATGGAGTGCAAGAGAAAAATAAAGATAGATCTTTTACTGTTGATGGTAACGACATAGAACCAATAATTGATGAAGAAAAATGGAAATTAGCAAATAATATAATTGCAACAAGAAAGCAATATTGTGTCAGACGTTATCCAAGTGAAAATTCATATTATTTTCATATTATAAAATGTGCAAATTGTGGAGGTAATATTTCTGCTAGGCAACAAACTCAGAGTGGCAAATTATATATTACGTATAGGTGTAATAATTCTAGTAGAGGTTTTTGTAAATGTGGAGGCTTTTCGCATAAGACAATGGAAAAAGCATTTTTAGAATATTTAGATACTTTAGAGAATATGGTTCCTGATAAGAGCATTATGGAGAAAAGAAAAAAAATAATTAATTCTGAAAAAAAGAAACAAGAAATTAATAAAAAAATTGAAAAACTAGAAAACAAGAAAAAAATTATTAGGAGTCAGTTTATTAACGATTTGATAGATGTAAATGAATATCATGAAATTACTGAGGAAATACAAAAACAACAGAATATACAACAGTCAAAAATCTTAGAACTAGATGAAATAATTGAGGATAGCAATGATTCGTATTCTTATGATGATATTAAAGATATTGTAACTAATATAAAATTAAATTGGGGATATTTAACAAATAAGGAAAAACAACAGTTTTTAGAACGTTTTGTGGAGGTTATTAAAGTTGATAAATTAACTGATAAGATAATTATTAAAAGTGTAGAATTTAAGAGGTAGGATATGAAAGAATTATTAATTGATGTTTATGAAATGATTATAGGTAACAATTGTATTATTATTTCAATTGTTAAAAAAGGTAATAAATTTATTGTAGAAAAATGTATTGTAAGTAAAGACAATATAAAGTTAATTTATAGCGAAGAATTTAATAAGTTAGAAAATGCAAAAGAAAAGTATAATAAATTAAAGACAACTTTATAGTTGTTTTTTGTTTGGAGGTGTAAAAATGTCAGTTTTTAAAATAGAAAAGAATAATAACTATACTGTTATGTCTAATTATCATTTAAGAGATAAAAATTTATCGTATAAAGCTAAAGGGTTATTATCGTTTATGTTAAGTTTGCCAGAAGATTGGGATTATTCTTTGGCAGGTCTTTGTTCAATAAGTAAAGAGGGTAGAGATGGAATTAGATCCATATTAAAGGAATTGCAAGAGTATCATTATTTAGAAATAGAAAAAGTTAGAGGAGAAAAAGGTTATTTTGAATATAATTACTTAATTTATGAAATACCACACTTTGTTGAACTAGAAAATGATAAAGAATATCCAGATACGGAAAATCCACACCTGGATATTCCAGATGTGGAAGAGCCTACACAAATAAATACTAATATAATAAATACTAAAAAACAAATAGATAAAGATGATAAAACGAAATTATCATCTTTTTTTGTTGCTGAAGAACATAATAGACTAACATTAGAATTAATAGATAGTGGATATATAAACGAAAATGATATACAAATATTTTACTATGATGATTTGTTTAACAAGTTATTAGAAGAAAATAATTCATATAAGGATTTGATACAAATTGTCCATTATATTGTTCCTAGAGTTGTTAAAAGAGGTTTTAGAGATGAAGATGGAAATATAATTAAAAATAAATTTGGTTATTTTAAAAACTCTATTATTAGTAATATAAACAAATTAAATCAGAACATAGAAGATCTATGGGGAGAAGATGACTTATTTGATAGTTTCTATGATATTGATAGATAAACTATTTTTTTAATATGTCATTCATTGATATTTTGTGGCTATAACAAATTGTATATAGACATAGTGAAGTTATTAAATATTTTCCATTTTCATAGCCACTATAAGTCGCTTGAGAAATCATACATTCTGAAGCAATAGTTTCTTGTGTTAGTCCAAGTTTTTGTCTAATTCTTTTTAGTTTGTTACCAATTTTTACTCGGTCTAATTTATCTAGTTCTACATAATTATTAACTTTTGATAATCCAGTTACATAATCTATTGAAAACTTATATAAATTACAAAATTTTACTAATTTAGTTAAAGGCATGGTATCATGACTATTTTCCCATCCAGCAACTGTTTTAAAAGAAACACCAAATACATTACCTAGTTCCTTTTGTGTCATTTCAAGTTCTTCTCTACAAAATTTGAGATTATTATTCATCATTCTAAAAATCACCCAATATAATTTTCACATTAATATGAAAATTATTAGCAAAACTCTGGGTCATTTTATAAAAACGTGATATAATTATGATTGTAGTTTAGGGTATATAACGAAGGAGCTAAATTTATGAAAAAAAATATTAATGAAGAATTAAAAGAAGAAGAATTGGCAGAATCAATTTCTAAAACAATGGAAAATGATTTAGTTAAGATTCAAGAGGTGCTAGATTTAGATTTAAAAAATCTAGTTGATGTAGTTGACAGCCTTCCAAATGATAAGAAAGACAAAGTTTTAAGTTTGATTATCAATAAACAACTGGAAAAGTTAAAAAAATCTTTAACTATGGATATATATAGTAAAGTTTCAAGAAATGTTGATGAACTTACAGATTATTATTCAAGTAAAAGAGATGGTTTTGATGCAGTTGTTGAAGAGGGAGATAATGTAGCAAATGACATCTTATTTAAAGTTATAGGACATCACGATAGAAAATTAGAATTGCCAATAGATGTTGATATATTAAAAAAGTATTGCTTTTCAACTGATTTAAGAGAAGAGCAATTCTATGATACTCTTATGTGGATTGCTTTAAGATATTTTGCTATATCAGAAAGTATCTCATACTATCAATGGAAAGATAAGTATGAAAAAGATTTAAAAAGTAGTAATTAATATATATTAGCAGTGCCACCCTAAACTATATATAAATAAAGACATTTTATCATAAAAAAAATCGTCCCTATACTAGCAGACGATCTACTACTCAACCAAACTTCGGTTGAATCAGATAAACACGATACTACTATACTGCACTTGTGTCATCTGACAATATAATAATAGCATATTTGATATGTATCCGCAACATATTTTGACAAGATTAAAAAGAGACCTTAATTTTAAAGTTAAATTTCACTTTACTCCAAAACTGAAATTTAACTTTAAAATTAAGGCATTTTTATATTGACATTAACAAGTGTATACTAAAGTTTTTTTTTATGTTATAATATTTGACGAATAAAGGAGGTATTGTATGAAAAAAATTGATTATGCTAATAAATATTTGAATGATATTCATACAATAATTTCGTGTCCTTTTTGCTCTACTTCAGTAAACATTAAAAATAATAGTATAATTTGTTCTAATAATCATACTTTTAATATTTCAAAAAAGGGAACAGTAATTCTTTACAAAACATCAAAACTTAAAAAAAGTAAAATATATAATAGTAATTTATTTATCAATAGAAGAAAATTTATCAATTGTGGATTTTATGATAATCTTCATTCTGAGATAAGTAAAATAATTAATCAAAATAATATTGAAACCATATTGGATATGGGTTCAGGTGAAGGTACTCATGATTTTAAAATTATAAATCATTTAGTTAATAAAAATATAAAGTTAATTGGTATTGACTTATCTAAGGATGCTATAGACTTGTCTAATGATTTTCTTAATGATACGTATATTGGAATAGTTGGCGATTTAAACCAACTTCCATTTAAAGATAATACTATAGATTTAATTTTAAATATATTGTCTCCAGCTAATGAAAAAGAAATGGCAAGAGTTTTGAAAAAAAATGGTATGATAATTAAAGTTACTCCTAAACATGAATATTTATATGAATTACGTAAAGCATTAAATATTAAAGATTATGAAAATGAATTGATAATTGAACATAATATTGAAGAAAAATATGATGTTTTGATGAAAAAAGAAATTATGAATTGCTATCCTCTTGATAAAGAACAATTACAATATTTAGTTAACATGACACCGTTGACAAATCATGTTGCAGATATTCCGAATATTAAATCAATAACCATTGCCTTGAATATATACGTTTTAAGGATTAAAGATGAGTCATAATTATAATTATTATATTAAACAGCTTTATAGCAAGCCAAAATTATACATATGTGAATTTACAGATTATAAAGATGATATTTACTTTTGGCCAAAAATAGTAAGTCTGTATCATCCTAGAACAATGCTTGAAGTTGGAATAGGCAATGGAAGATTAATCAATTTATTACATGAAATGGTAGAAGAATATGATGGTATTGATTTCTCAGTTGAAATTATAAACTATTGCAAGAAAAAATTTAACTATAGTAATGTTCATTTATATTATCAGGATTTAAAAAGATGTAAATTAAATAAAACTTATGATCTAATTATATTACCATTTAATGTTATAAATAATTTTTATAGTCCACATGATCTGGGAAAGGCTTTTAATAATATAAAAAAATTGAGTGATGAAAATACAATTATTGTAATTGACACAATACTACCACAAGTTAAAGATTTAAGTGATAGAAAGAAATTTTATCACACAAATACTTTTCAATTTCATAAGCAACGAGTAGATGTTTATGAAAATAAAATATTTGACTCAATTAACTCAACATGTGTTTATGAAAAAAAATATATAACTAATAATAAAATTATTCATAAAGAAACTTTGCCTAATAGAATTTTTTTTCATCAGGAATTGTTGATGATACTAAATCATTATGGCTTTAATGTTATTAAACAATATGGAGATTATAATTTTGAACCAATTTCTAACAAAAGTAGAAAACAAATTATAATTATAAGGAGGAAGTAATATGAAATTATCTAAATATTTTCATTATATTGAAATGAATAATAAATATATAGCTGTTTTTAATTCTATTTTGATGCAAATTATTTATGTTAAAAAAGAAAAATTAGATGATATAAAAAGTTTTAAATTAAGCGAAGATGAAAAAAAAATAATGATTGAAAATGGAATTTATGAAACTACTTCTGATATGGAAGATATTTATAATGTATTAAAGACAGGTATACACAAGCAAGCAAAAATACCAACAATTATGTATTTAAATGTTTCAACTTACTGTAATCTTGCTTGTAAATATTGTTTTATCGAAAATAGCCCATTATCGAGTCAAAAATACGAAAAAATGAGTTTCGAGACAGCTAA
Organism: Candidatus Alloscybalousia intestinigallinarum; assembly: GCA_018716115.1. Lineage (GTDB taxonomy): Bacteria > Bacillota_I > Bacilli_A > RF39 > UBA660 > Alloscybalousia > Alloscybalousia intestinigallinarum. Next base: position 2,190 of record DVKF01000019.1, on the reverse strand, counting down.
AATTGCTATAGATAAATTTTTGGCAGAATTAGATAAAAATGAAATTGTTGATTCTCAAATAATTTTTTATGGCGGAGAGCCCTTAACAAATTGGAATGTTATAAAAGATATTATAAACTATATTCAAGATGAAAAGAAATCTGATATTACACTAACTATTATTACAAATGGGACTTTATTAAATAAAGAGATTATATCATATTTAATGAGCCACCATATTGGTATTGGAATTTCTATAGATGGGCCTAAATTTATCAATGATAAAAACAGAATTTTTAAATCTGGAAATGAAAGCGTTTATGAAAAGGCTATGAATTCTATCAAATTACTTAATGATATGAATAGTAGTTATTGTGTCTCTGCTACTGTTACGCCTGATGTTGTCGAAAATGAAGATGAAGTTTTAGAATGGTTGATAGATAATAAGATAAAGAATATTTTTTGGAACTTATATCATTACTCAACTAAAGATAACAATTGGGAAAAACATTCATAATAAAATCTGCTTTTTCCTTGCCAATTTCTTCTATTAAAGTTTCATATGGACTTTTATAATTTAATAATCTTCTTGGGTAACTATTAACGTGTGACATAACTAAATTAATGTCTTTTTGAGTTAAATTATTAAAAGTAGTCCCTTTAGGTAATATTTTTCTAAGTTCTACATGATTTTTTTCTATCTTTCCTTTTTGATTTGATTTGCCAGGATCACAGAAAAATAAATTTATTTGATTGTCACCTTCTAAAGTCTCTATTTCTTCTATCATTGTAAATTCTACACCATTATCAGTTAGCATAATTCTAAATAAAAGTATAAATAATTCTGTAGTTAATTTTTTCTTCAATAAATTTAGTTCTTTATTTACTTTTGATGCTGTTTTATTATCTAGTAATATTGCTATCATAAAATTTGATTTTCTAAATAATAAAGTTAATACAACTTTCTTATCGGTTGTTTTTCCTATAACAGTATCCATTTCAGTAATTTTATAATCTTTATGTTTGTTAATAAAGATAACGAAACAATCATAGTTTCTATTTACCTTAAGCTTTTGAATTTTATTTTTTTCTTCATCAGGTATATCTTTTTCTTTTTTATCTTTATCTCTTTTCTTATAACTGACTTTTTTAACTAAATCAATATTTCTGAATTCAAAAATACCATCATTTGTATAATTATAATAAGAAGATGTGCATTTTTTAATGTTATCGTCAGTCTTAACAATAGCATCTAAAGATTGACCATTTTTAATTCGCCTTTTTATCTCTGTATTAGCATAATCAATTTCTTCTTCAGTTAATCTATGCCCTTTTCTTGAATTAACAAGGGACTCATGGTATTCTATATTTGCACGCTTTGCTAAATAAACCATTTTAACATTAAAGCATTCTTTGGCTGATTTACAACCATTACAAACATATGGCTTTTTAGTAAGGCGTTCACATAGATATTCTTTATAGTTAAGACATATATTATTACAGAAATGTCTTTTACAAGATCTACATAAATTATCACAAGGTTCAATATTACATAAACCTTTTATTTTACAAGATCTATCTTTAAAATACATACATAAATTTCTATTACCATTGAAATTAGATGGATATTTCTTTTCTCTATGATTTATAATTTCATATTTGACAGTATTATATGATTTATCAATACTATTTGCTATTTCAGTTAAAGTTTTGTTTTTGTTTAAACCTGCTTCTATATCTTTACGATCTGTTGCGGAAAGATGCTTATTTTTCATTTCATATTCTTACCTCACTTTCTTATCTTTTTGTAAAATCTTAGCATTACTATTAAAGAATATAGTAATATCTTAAATAATTAAAGTAGTGAGGTATATTTCTAAACTTAAATTGCAGTTATTATGTAAATAATAGTGAAATTAACTTTTAGAATATATACATATTGATTTCTAAACTTAAATTGCAGTTAAATAAATTATTCACTGCAATTTAGTTTTAGAAATAGTATTAATAAAAAAACAATAAGCTTTTCTAATACTAAATTTCACTTTACTCCAAAACTGAAATTTAACTTTAAAATTAAGGGAATTTATGACAAATTTATGAAATGGGTTATAAATATCATATTTATGTGGTACAATTATTTACATAAGTCCAAATTAGTATTTGTGTAGTGAAAAGAGGATTTAGTATGCTAGAAGAAAAAAGAAAAAA
>DVKF01000018.1 GCA_018716115.1 Candidatus Alloscybalousia intestinigallinarum | reverse complement strand
GTCAACACTTTTTTGATTATTTTTTTTCTTTCTGATATATCTTTCTTTTCTTTACACTCGCTCTTTCTCAAGTGCCCATTTAATATATCACTCCTCTATCCTTATTGTCAACTACTTTTTTTAACTTTTTTCTTTTATTTTCTAGTTTATTTGCTATTTTAGGCATTAATTCATATCTTTCTCAGTATTCTTTACCTCTACCAACAATTTTTTTATTCATTTCTACCAAAATTTATACCATTAAAAATTTATTGTAATTGCTTTTTTACTATCATTTTCTCTACTTTATTTATAGTATATGTTTATTTTTTGATAAAGCTACTACATAAGATTCTGTAAAATTTCATATTAATAATAATAATAATAATAATAATAATAATAATAATAATAATAAAAGAGAAGAAAGAGCTGATGTTACCATCTTCCTTTCTTCTTGCCTTCAATTTATTTATTACCGTATTACTTTCTATACTTTATTCTTTTTCATCCTTATTATTCTATATATCCTATTTCTAGAATCTCCGTCAATTCACTTTCCTGATTATATTTAATTCTTACTGTTTCACCACTTTCCAAAAATGGCAAAATTTCTTCATTAATTTTTAACGCAGCCCGATATTTTTTATTTTCACTATCTTCTATATAATAATAGGTATTTCCTTCTTTGTTTCCTTGCGTAATTTTTGATATAGAAATTATCTTTTCTAAAGTAGCTTCTTCTTCTTGATTTTCGAAAGATACATTATTTAAATAGTTCTCAGCGGCTTTTTCTATTCCTTTGGATGAATCAGTAATTACCACTTTCTGATAATCTTCGACGTCAACAAAGGCATACATTTTTACCAACCCTGCTGCGTCCTTTAACGATAGCAAATAAGTTGCTCTATTATTCAAGTTGACTAATAACGGAAAACTCGCTTCATAATTCATTTGTTGAACTTGACCTTTAGCACTTTCCATCGCTGAATATTCTTTAGCGCCTGGTACTGCATAAAAATTCGTTTTTTTAGTTCTCATATTGGTCAAAATAAAACCAATATTCGATTCATCACTGGATACAGAAGTAATTCCTGTATATAAATATACATCGTCGTCCATCGTCATATAATTATAACCTTCTGTAGTTTGAACGACGTTTTTCTGTCCAAAAATAGAATTTAAAAAACCATCTTTATATTGTCCCCAATCGTCCACTTGTTCAATAATTAAATCCGCCGCATAAACATGATCTACCCATGTTGGAACATCTTCTACATTATACTCTTTAGAATCTCCTGTTATTGGATCCAAAATAATTACGGAAGCAATCTCTCTTTTTAGCCCAATACCTTTATATTTCATTGTTGGTACAATCCAGTATGGATTGCCGTCATTATCAATTTCAAAACTTTTTTCACCAAAAATTTTCGTTGGATACGAAAAGCGTAAATGTCTCATCAAGTCTTCGTTAAAAAAAGCAGAGTCCATATATTTCATTCCTTTTTCTAACTTGACTAATTCTGATTCACCAGTAACGGAATTCACTGTAATATAACCATTAACCCCATTTTTACGGTTAGAAAAATATTTAAAAATCCCATTATATTCTAGCGGAGTAATTCTAATAATCTGATCATTATAGTTAATTTGCGTATAGAGATTGGAAACGTAGAATTGAGATACTAATTCTGGCATTTGTCCCATTACACGATCTCCCAATTTGGTAGATGAATCTTTATCTAATAAGGGTAGGGAATTAAAATCAACCTCTTTAACATTTTGGGTAAACTCTTTGCTCTCATCGATCGTAATTCGTTTAGCATATTCTTTAGCTTGGAATAGAGGAGAACAAATAATATTTAAAATAATGATGCCAAAGACAATCACCAAAACAGAAATACCTACTCCTGATAATACTTTTTTTGAGGCTTTTAAATGTCCTCTTTCATCGATGGAAAAACAAACTAATATAAATTCAAAAATACCTAACAATGCTATTAGAAATCCCCAAAACCCTAGACTTTGAACATTCAAAGCCGGTAGAGTAAAGTAATAAATTATAAATCCAATTACTCCGGTAATGATTAGACTGTATATTATTCTTTTCATTTTTTACTCCTTTTTTATTCACTAAAATCTAGTGATATTTCTAATTTTTCTGTCATATTTTCAAGCGAATTTGTTGAACCTTGCTTCCAAATAACTAGTTGATATTCTCTAGTAGTCATCGTACTATGAGGAAGCAATTCTAGGGTAGTTACATTTAATAGATTTTCTGATTGAACAACTCCATCTACTACTTCGTATACCGCATAATCTAGCGTTGAAGTCTCTTGATTTTTTATTTTAATACGATAATGACTATTTTTAGTACTAATATTTCCTTCTTGATCATAATTTTTGACATAAAAAGTATAAGTTTGTCTAGCATCCGGTGTCAACATAGAAGTTTCTATTGAAGAAGGAACTAAACTATCATCTACTTCGACAATGGCTTGAGCAACAAAAGCATTGATCTTTCCCTCTATAGTCATAACCGGATAAGCATAAGAATAAGTCATTAACAAAACCATCACAATGATAAAAATCATCAAGATCATAACGGAAAAAGACTGATTTTCTTTTCTTCTTTTCTTTTTCATAATTTCTCCTTATATTACGAAAACTGTTCGATTGTAATTTTTATATTTAATGAAATCATCGCTTGATCAAAATTAGTATCTTCTTCATTGTTATCCCATTTCCAATAGATTGTTCTTGTCTCTTTAGCAGTAATTGGATAAGTCAATTCCCCAGTTAAGTCTTCTTGGGCTTCTGAACTAGGAAGAAGGTCTATTTCTTTTTGATAACTAGCATCCTCGTAGAATTTCATTCCTGTAGGTAGTGAAGTAGTATCACTAGTCAAATCTATTTTGTATTTTAGTGATACCTCATTATCTATTGCATTAATTATAATATCAAAATCTCCACTACAGCCGGGTCCAATATAACCAGTTGCTAATTCTGGATTAGGATTAACCCTAACATATTCTGATTCTTTACTAATATCGATAGTTAGATTAGTTTCTAAAGGTTTATCGATAGAGACAGTTTCTTTTTGCCAATCATTTATTTGAACATGCCATTCACCTGTTTCTATTCTACTATCTTTAGAACTTACCTTACTATAAGCATAGCTACCGACACAAAGCGCTATTATTAAGATTACAATACAAATCAGTAAATTTATTTTTGTTTTGGCATTTCTTTCCATTTAAATCCCTTTCTATCTCTGTAATATTTTTTATTTAATCAACTATGAAATCATTATATCATGAACTTTCTCTAAGCAAAATACTTTCTTCTATTTTGTCCTCATATCTTTTTAATGATTTATACTTGACTTTCTCTTTCTTGGAGTCTACAATTTTTGTATCCTTATAATATGAAAATAAGTATCGTCATATCAATATGAGAATTTAATATAAGGATTTAAGTCTTTATTCTTCAATGATTAGATAGAAAAATAGACAAATGAATGAATAATTTTTATATTTTAAATATATGAGGTGATTATTTTGTTAAAAAATGATTATTATTCAACGGCTGAAGCAGTTACTAGGGGTCACCCTGATAAAATTTGTGATCAAATTGCCGATGCCATTTTAGATGCTTATATAAAAGAAGATCCAAATGCCCATGTAGCGATTGAAGTAGCTGTCCATTTTGCAGGAGTTATCGTCATGGGTGAAGTGAGCAGCCTAGCTAGTATTGATATGGAGAGTATCGTTAGAAAAACCATTATTGAAATTGGCTATGATCGTGATGAATTAGGATTTAATGGCTATAATTGTCCAATTCAGTTTTTTGTTCATCAGCAGTCTTCAGATATTTTACTTGGGTTAAACCAAGACAATCTAGGTGCTGGTGATCAGGGAATTATGTTTGGTTTTGCCACTAACGAAACAGAGGAACAATTACCGTTGTCTTTTCTCTTAGCTCATCAATTGACTCAGAAACTAGAAGACTTACGAGAAAAGAAAATTCTTCCTTTTTTAAGGCCTGATGGTAAAGCGCAGATCACCCTATTTTATCAAGCAGGTATTCCAGTTTGTGCAACTAACATTGTTATTGCTTGCCAACACGAAGAAAGTGTTTCTACTGAACAATTACGTAAAATTATCGAAAAAGAAGTGGTTCGTCAAGTAGTTCCTAGTCAATTAATTACCGAGAAAACCGAGATTTTTATTAATACAACTGGGCGTTTTGTATTAGGGGGACCGATTGCAGATAGTGGACTAACAGGAAGGAAATTAATGGTGGATACTTATGGATGTAGCAGCCACCATGGAGGCGGTAGCTTCAGTGGTAAGGATTGTACTAAAGTAGATAGAACCGCTAGCTATTATGCACGGTATGTTGCCAAACACATCGTAAGAGGTGGCCTTGCTGATCAAGTGGAAATACAAGTTTCTTACGCAATAGGAAAAGCACTCCCTACTTCAATTAATATCGATACCTTCGGAACCAATCACGTTCCAGAAGAAAAGATAAGAACGATAATTACGAACTGTTTTGATTTTCGCCCTTCTAATATGATTCAAGAATTACAATTAAAAAGACCTATTTATCTAGAAACCAGCCAGCATGGACATTTTGGAAATCAAAACTTTCCTTGGGAAAAACTTTCTAAGTTAGAAACTGTCAAGTCATTGATTTCTCATTAGTTTAATCGACTCAATCAGACAAAGTATGGTATAATGTCTGGTAAGGAAGGAGTACGTGATGAAAAAAAGAAAAGAAAAGAAAAATAAAGGTCAAAAGAAAAGATTAAAATTAAAATTTAATATAGATAAAATATTATGTGGAGTTTTACTCCTACTTTCTATTATTCTAGTGGTATTCTTATTTTGTTTGGATATCATTCCTAGTAAATATTTGTATATTATATTGGGAATAGAAGTATTAGCAAACCTCTTAGCCATACTTTTTTGCTTTGTATGGAAGCTACCTAAAAAGGGAAAAATTGCTTTTCGGATATTTATGATCCTTTTCTCGATTCTTTCTATCATTGGAATCTATTACTTAAATATTACTTATGGATTTTTTAACAGTATATCGGCTAGTAAATATAAAACAGAAAATTATGCGGTAGTAGTATTAAAAGATAGCGAATTTGAGGAGTTACTCGATTTAGAAGGTCATGACGTTGGTTATTATGCCAATCAAGCAACTTCTTATCAAAAAGCAAATGAACTTTTACTTGAAAAAGTGACTCTCTCTTATCAGGAATATCAAGAAGCATTTACCCTTGGAGAAGCGCTATTAGATAAAGAAGTTGACGCAATTGTTATCGAAAATTCTTATCAAGAGATTATCGAAGAACAGATTGAAGAATTCGCAACTTCGACCAAAGTAATTTATACCTTTTCTGTAGAAATAGAAACCAAACTTACCGCAAAAGACACTAAAGTAACTGAGGAACCATTCAGTATTTTTATTAGCGGTATCGATACCTATGGGAAAATATCTTCTGTATCTCGTGGCGATGTCAATATGGTAGCTACTGTTAATCCTACTACTCATCAAGTTCTACTTACTTCAATACCAAGAGATTATTATGTTACTCTAAACGGTATTGGACAAAAGGATAAATTGACTCATGCTGGTATATATGGAATCGATACGACAATTAAAACAGTAGAAGATTTATTAGATATGGAAATTAATTATTATATTAAAGTTAATTTTACTTCATTAATCGATTTAGTTAATGCTTTAGGTGGGGTTGACGTTTATTCCGAATATAATTTCACTACAACAGAAAATTATTCTACTTCTAAACGTTATCGTTTTACCAAAGGTTACAATCATGTAAATGGAGAAGAAGCTTTAGCTTTCGCTAGAGAAAGAAAAGCCTTTGCAGCAGGAGATAATCAACGAGTAAAAAATCAACAAGCCTTATTGACAGCAATTATAAAAAAAGCTTGTAGCGAAGCAATTATTACTAAGTATAGTGATATTTTATCTTCTTTAGAAGGTGAATTTGATACTAATATGGGTTCAGATAAAATTACTAACTTAATTAAAATGCAAATCGACGAGATGCCTAGTTGGACAATTTCTAGTAATTCCTTAACTGGTAGTGATGCAAATAGAACGACTTACAGTTATGGCAGTCAGAAATTATATGTTATGATTCCAAACCAAAGTAGTGTAGATTACGCATCTAGATGGATTCAAAGTATATTAGCAGGAGAAATATTTGATGAACCTTATGTAGAAAAGAATGAGACGATTCACGATGTAGCAACCAGTTCAAATGAATCTTCAAATAATCATACTACTACTGAGAAAAGTAAAGAGGAAGTAACTCCAACTCCTTCTCCATCCACTTCTCCAAGTCCTTCGCCTACGCCAACTCCTACCTCTACACCTACTTTCCCATCAAGTGGGGATTCTGGTATGGGAAATGAAGGAGAAGGTTCAAGCGAAAAACCTGATGATGGTCAATCACAGAATCCAAGTGATCCTAATGAAGAAGGAAAACCGGCTGATGAAGAAGATATCACTCCACCTGATAGTGGTAATGAAGGGGGCTCTATCATACCTACACCTACGCCAACTCCTTCTCCATCACCATCTCCAACACCAACTGATGAACCTATTTTATCTGAATAATATAAAAAGCGAGGAAAATTCCTTCGCTTTTTTACTTTAAAAAAGAAAATCAACAAACTATTCATAATTCCAAATGAATAATTATAGAAAAACTTTTATCTTTTTATCTATTAAAAAATCTAACGGCTAAATCCTTTTTATTCAACTTCTATTCGCCTTGAATTTGGCTAAATCTCCCTTTGGGAAAATAATCTTTACTTCTGTGTATTGTCTAAACTCTGATGTAATGGTTAATTGTAAATTTAATTTATCACAGAGTTTTTTTCCCAAATATAATCCCATTCCTGTTGCGTACTCTTTCTTGCGATTGCTACCAGTAAAACCTTTTTCTAATACTCTAGGTAAATCAGAAGGAGAAATTCCAATGCCATTGTCCCAGATGATTAACTCTACTTGATATTTATTTTCTTTTGTAAAGATTTCAATGATGTTAGGACTAATTTTTGTATTTCGGTATTTAATACTATTCTGTAAAATTTGACCAATAATAAAATCTAACCATTTCCAATCACAGTAAATACTTCTCTTTATGTCATGAACATGCAATTGTATTTTATTCTCTAATAATACTTGTCTATATTCCATTAATAGATGGTGAATTAATTCCTCTAAATCTAACTTTTTAATAAAATAATCTTTCTCTACTGTCTCACTTCTAGCGTAATACAGTACTTGTTCTACTAAATTATCTATCCGTTTGATTTCTCTTTTTATTTGTTTATCATGTTTATTTTCCGAATATAGCGCTAAAGAGGCAATTGGTGTTTTAATCTCATGAGCGAAGCTTTCTATGTATTCTTGATATTCTCTACTTTTTTCCTCAATATTACTTATCTTGTCATTCATCTCTTTACAAGCCTTCTTCAAAGCATAATAATATGCACGGTCACTTATTTTATTGGGTTTCGTAATCACGTCTGTAATTAAATATTTTTCTTCTAAAGAATCAACAAGATGTACTATTTCATTGTATTTCTTCTTTGTTATTTGAAATTCGACTATTAAATAACTAAACATAATTCCTAGATATAGAATAATTAAAACAATAAGAAATAGTAGAGGAATCTCTAAAAAGAATAAATAGATGGATAAGAAAAATAACAAACTAATGTTGGCTAATAAATATACAATTTTTTCTTCTAAAAAGTATGAAAATTTCATATTTGATATCCTTTTCCTCGTATGGTTTGAATAAAGTCTTCAAGACCAATTTCTTTTAATTTTTTTCGTAGTCGATTCATCGTAACAATTAAAATATTTTCATCTAAATAGTATTTATCATTCCATAAATATTCAATTAATTCATCTTTAGTTACTAAGCGAAAAGCATTTTGAAACAAGTAATAAATAATTTTTCGTTCATTTCTGGTTAGCTCTACATTCTTGTTTTGATAACTAAGTAACGAGGTTGACATATCATAAATAACCTCTCCTACTTTTAAGATTTGACTATTGGATTGGTCATTTTTCTTTGTCGCTCGTTTAATTTTTTCTAATAATAGGGACACATGATATGGTTTAGTAATGAAATCATCTCCTCCTGATAGAATACTTTTTAGTTCATCTTCTGGTCGATTAGAACTCGTTACAAAAATAATAGGAATATCTAATTCTTTTTTTATTTTTTGACATATTTCAAAGCCATTTTGATTAGGCAGAGCGATATCTAATAGTAATAATTGATAATCTCCTTGTCTTATATTCTCTAATGGATGAGAAAAATCGGTGATACAGCTTACTTGATAATTATTATTTCTTAGTAATGTCGTTAATTCTTCGCGGATAGTTTCATCATCTTCAATAATTAATATATTTATCATGTCTAACCTACCTTTCACTGTTCTTCTATTATATCATACCTTCTTACTTATCTAACTTCTCTCTAGCACTTACTTACTTGCGGTCTGATTGACAGATTCTTTATGTAGTAATCTAATCAATCAGACTTTCTATTTTCTACTACTCTTTTTTCACCGACTAAAAAAGTTTTTATTCTTTGATTTCTTCCCTAATATTCTTTTTAAAGCCAAAATAAGTCGCTAGATAATAAATAATATAGATAAATAGGAAGAGAAAGATATTAAATAAGACATAAGAAAAAATAGTATAATCACTTTTCATAAAGGCATCAAAAACATAAGATAAGGAATAGGCAGTACTAATACTAATTAATAGGGGATAAATAATTGGGGTGATAAAGAAAATAAGCAATTGTTTAGCTAGGGTTTTATTGATTTGATGTTCACTCATACCTAGTTTATGTAGGGTTATATACCGGTAACGATATTTAGTACTATCACTTAAACTCTGAATTGAGAGTATAGTTCCTACTACAGCGATAAAAATGAAAGCAAGATACATTAATGAAAAGGTTAAAATAGTTGCCATACTTCTATTTTCACTTAATACTTCTCCTCTAATTGTCACTTGTTGAATGGAGATTAAAGTTTGATACGTATCTCCATCTTCGACGTAAACTTTAGGTGGGAATTTCTCATGCATTCTTTCTGAAAATTGTTCTGTGGTTTCTTCTTTAGTATCTATCATCGTTATTTGATTAATCACTTCAAAATTATCGGTGATAACTTGATCAGGAACGATAACAATGTAACTACTTCCTCTACTCCAAGCTGTTGTATAATTTCTAGAAGTCATCCCTTTATTTCGAAGAGTATACTCGCCTATTTGAATATTTTGATGATCATGAAGGTAGTTCTTTAACTCCTTTTCCACATCGCGAAAAGTGTGTATAAAATATTCGTCATCTTTGAGAGCGATCTCTTTTAAGCCTCTCATTTTTAATAATTGATTATAGTCAGATAATTTTAAATAACAATCATAAGGTTGATAACCTACTAAGCCATTAGAAATGTATTTTCTAATGGGGGTTTCTCTATTGGTGTATACATTATAAGTAATTTTATCCTCAATCTCATACTGGTCACTAACGAAATCCAGATATTGTTGAAGAGGTGGATTATCGTTACCAATTTCTTCTTCTGTTTCACTATAGATATTATAGATCATAATGTCATAAGGCGCTTGATTTTCTGTTTGGGTTTGAAAAACGCCGTAAAACATATTAGACACATTTAGGGCAATCCAAGTCAGTGTAACTAATAAGGATAAAGTTCCAATTGTTAGACCCATCGTTTTAATTTTTGAAGTGAATTGTCGGATAATGATTAGATTATTTCCAGAGTATTTAATTTTCTTTTTCTTCATCAATGTAGAAATGAGAAAATCAGGGATAGTTGTAGTTACACCATATATACTGATTATGATTAAAACTAGACTGATTAAAATATATAAACCGGCGGGGGTACTGTTATTCTCCATGATTGACTTTATTGCCTGATGAAATAAAATGAGTGCGCTTATTCCGGAAATAAAAGAAAATAGAAAAATTACTGGGTTGAGTTGGGAAAGGCGATTTGCCTTCTTCTCGTTTGTTTTATCCAGATATAAGAGGTCCCGTAATTTCATCTTTTTTATTTTTCGCTTTGCTTTCCACAAACCAAAAAGATAAATAAGAATGAAATAAAATAAGGTTAATAAAATAGGTTTACTGTTTAATGAAAAGCTAACTTGGTAAGGTAATTGAAAAATATTCATGATAATTAGTGTCATTAATTGGGATAAAATCGTGCCGATAAAGAAGGATATAAAAAGAGAAAGAACCCCTAAAATGATATTTTCTACTAGAAACATTTTAATCATCTGTTTTTGTTTGATTCCTAGTATCATATACGTCGCAAATTCTTTACTTCTTTTTTGTAACATAAACTTCATTGTGTAGTAGATTAACCATCCTACTACTAAAATAACAATGATACTAACGACGATAATACTGAGTTGAAAATTTTTCATCATCGCAGATAATTCTAATATATCTTCAGAAAAAATAATTAGGTTAAATGAAAAGATAAGTGAAAAAGCAAGAGTTACGGTAATTAAGTAGATAATATAATCTTGGATACTTCTTTTGGCATTGCGAAAAGCAAGCTTACTTAACATCGCCAACATCGCCCCCTAATAAAGTTAATACGTCGAGGATTTCATTGAAAAATTCTTTACGACTCTTATTGCCTCTTTGGAGCTCATTAAAGATTCTCCCGTCTTTTAGAAAGAGAATTCGTTTACAGAAACTCGCACTAAAGGGATCGTGAGTTACCATGAGAATCGTTGCGGATAATTTTTCATTCATTTCGCTCATCGTCTCTAATAGTCGCCTAGAGCTTTTGGAATCTAACGCACCAGTTGGTTCATCAGCTAGAATTAATTGTGGCTCGTTGATTAGCGCTCTGGCACATGCACAACGTTGTTTTTGGCCACCAGAAACTTCATAGGGAAACTTTTCTAAAATGTCTTCTATTCCTAATTTTTTAGCGATGTCTAAAATTTTAGGATCAATTTGATCGGGATCTTCTTCGTTGATAATTAAAGATAGCGCAATATTTTCCTCTATAGTCAATGTATCTAGTAGGTTGAAGTCTTGGAAGATAAATCCCAAATTTTTTTTTCTGAAATCTGCTAATTCTGATTCTTTTAATTCGGTAATATCTATCTCATCTAGATAAATGTTACCACTAGTTACGGTATCAATTGTGGAAATACAGTTTAACAGGGTTGTTTTTCCACTTCCACTTGCTCCCATGATAGAGACAAATTCACCATCTTTTACTGAAAAAGTAATTCCGTTTACTGCCTTAGTAATATTGGTTTTTGTTCCATAAAACTTCTTTACATTACTGATTCTTAATATTTCGTTCATGTATTTTTTCTCCTTTTGTTTACATTTAAATTATATCAAAAGGAAGTATGGTTCTATATTACAGTTTTGTTAGGAAGTTTTTTTGTGGTGTATATTACTGTTGTTGGATGGTAATAGAACAATTTGACTTTTAATTAAGTTTAAAGTATTATTGTCATATAAAGAACTCGTACCGCTGTCCGTTTCGGACGTTAGTTTGGGGATATTTGTATCAGACACAGTGGCAGAGTTCTTTTTTTCGTGAACAATTTCTACATGGTTTGGACTTCTAAATTTAACATTATGAATTACTCCATTGCTGCTCAAAGTATCTTTCAACAATCAAAATCATCTTTCCATGTTAACTTGGCAGTATTTAAAACATAGCAAATTAAATCGACATCATTATCCAAATAATTGTAACCATCTAAAGTTGTATTCAAAACTTTGCTATACCTCTCATAATCTATATCACCGTAATCGAATAAAAATTGCTCATTAGTTTTCTTGTCTGCAGTTTTTACAAATTTTTTAGAATCTTTTTAATTTATAGTCTTATTTTCTGAAGATAAAGGCTTTGTTATATTGACATGTACCTCCAGTCCATTTTCACCATGGGATATGCACGAGCTAAATTTACATTATCTGTTAAATAATCTCCTTCTCTAGTGCTGTTAGAACTAATATAGTCATAGTTAAAAATTGTAAAATCTTGTGGTATCCCATGATATAAAACTTTTTCATTCACATTTTCGTCTCTTATCTTGCTATCTTTAAAATATACTTCTTGTTGTTGAGACAATTTTCTTTCTTGTGAATCTACTGTATTATTTCGATTTTCTTGCATAGAATATTTAGTAGGCGATGTATTCGAATTGACATCCCCGCCAGATTGTGATATATTGTCATTAGAAAAAGAACTTGCTACGGTGCTATTGCCCGTACCTCGTTCTTTTTTTATACATTTTTTGAAATTCTTTTTGATTAATATCCTTTTTATATGGTTGGTTTAAATTTTCCTTGCCATAAACAGATTTCACTCGATTAATATCCAATTTTATATTATTTGCATTAGTAATGGTTTCAATCTCTATTGGGGCAACGAAATTATTTCCTTGACTATTTTCTATAGTTATTAGTATCAAATAATCTTTATTGTTTTTATTTTAGAATATTACTCTAGGTTCTTCTAAACTATCTATTACTCTTATATATAAATCTTTACCCACCCTGTGATAATGGTCTTTTGGCATAACAACTAGTCCTAATTTTGGACTTCTTGAACTGTTAAAATACTTTTTCTTACATGCGAAAGATCTTCATACATTGGCAAGCCCTTTATCCCGTTCTCAACTAAGACTTTAGGAATATAATCTCTTAATCTAATTGTTTCATTTATATTATTTAGGATTTGTCTATTGCATTTGAGATATTAGCGTTTCTATGATACTAAGCAGTATCCTTTAAATTATTATTTTGTATTCTATATGTTTCTTCCATTTATTTTTTAAATCTTAAATAAATAATGATTCTATGCTATTTCCAGTTATCTTGTTAGCAAGTGAAACAATTGCGTTCATCATATTTTGAGTTTCTGCTGAATTATCCAAGCATTGGTTGGTACTTTCTCTTAAATTATTAATTTTACTGTTATCTGTTTGCTGAAATTGAGTAGCAGATTTGCAAAACAATGCTTTTCATTTGCTTTGCTTTGAAGATTATTAACTTGATTTTGAAAGTTTGTTGTTTGTTCTGTAAGATTTCTATTTATAAACGGATTTTTTATAGTCTTTAGACTGTATAGTAACAAAAATGACGTTTTTCTGAAAAAGTTATTATATCCGGTATACTATTAAAAATTTGATAATTCCTGTAGTTATCAATCCGGCAATAAATAATGTCATCCTATTTCGAACACTAACATTATTTTTACATATTACTATTATTAGATGATAATGGTGCAATTTGACTTTCGGTTAAATTTGTGGTATTATCATTAATAGAAACAGGTTGTTCTACAAACCGATTTACTGATTGATTTTCAATCTTGTCGGTCGGAGCAACCTGCTTTTTTGTATTTCTTCTAAATTATAAATTCTTTCTAATCTGAAATGTTTTTGTCATTATCTCGTAATACTGTATCGAATTCAACGATATAATTATCACCATTCATTTTAATTTGTGTAGCATAATAATCCCTGTTTTTGTATTCGGTTCTTTCTTTTGTTTCTTTCCCTTGAGCTCTTTCCTGTTATTCGATTTAAACTACTAACATTTCCATATGCTCTGCTAATTTTTTTATTCAATGCTTCTGATGGCTTTTAACACTATTTAATATGGCATAGTTCTAAAACTTCTACTACTCTTTGATGACCGATTTCCCAGTTTTAATACCATTCAAGATGACATAGATCTAAAACGGAGGTGCAGCATGAACTCGCCAAACAGGTTTTAATACCATTTAAGATGACATAGTTCTAAAATTAGAGTATTTAGAAGTACCTATAAAAATAAGTTTTAATACCATTTAAGATGACATAGTTCTAAAATGCATTACATTAATCTTTTCTCTACGCAGTTGTTTTGATAACATTTAAGATGACATAGATCTAAAACATTACCCATGTTTAACTCCTATTCCACAAAGTTTTAATACCATTTAAGATGACATAGATCTAAAACTCGCATTACTCACGCACGTACTCTCTTTATGTTTTAATACCATTTAAGATGACATAGATCTAAAACATAAAGATACTAAAGCTTTTAATGAAAAGAGTTTTAATACCATTTAAGATGACATAGATCTAAAACAGATAGAGAAGACTATAACACTAATCAATAGTTTTAATACCATTTAAGATGACATAGATCTAAAACGAGAAAATGAGAGACTCAGCTAGTGAGCAGGTTTTAATACCATTTAAGATGACATAGATCTAAAACAAATTACTATAACAACATTACTGTTGAAAAGTTTTAATACCATTTAAGATGACATAGATCTAAAACCAAATTATCGATATTAAGTGATATTGCTGGGTTTTAATACCATTTAAGATGACATAGCTCTAAAACATAATCAAAATATACCAGCAAATAATGATGGTTTTAATACCATTTAAGATGACATAGATCTAAAACCATTCCAAATGTGAAGTGTTTCATAATTAAGTTTTAATACCATTTAAGATGACATAGATCTAAAACTCACTTGCTATATATTGTGATAAGTTGTAAGTTTTAATACCATTTAAGATGACATAGATCTAAAACAAAAGAATACAAGTTATTATTTAGAATAGGTTTTAATACCATTTAAGATGACATAGATCTAAAACATATACAGCTGTAGAAACCTTATACAATACGTTTTAATACCATTTAAGATGACATAGATCTAAAACTAGTTAACTTTGCCATACTATAATTCTCCTGTTTTAATACCATTTAAGATGACATAGATCTAAAACAGCTGGTATTAAAAAAACTACTTGCTTATCGTTTTAATACCATTTAAGATGACATAGATCTAAAACATGAGCTAGAACTTACAGCTCAAGCATTTGTTTTAATACCATTTAAGATGACATAGATCTAAAACCTCAAATTATTATTAGATCTATTTCCTATCACATAGAATTATAGGCTTCTTAAACAGTATATAATCTATAAGCATCTGATACTATTGTAACATAAACTCATTCAAATTTTCATCAATAATTATTTTATGTTCATTATCAAGACAAGTACCATATGTGTCATTATCTAACATTAAAATAGACACTTGGTTATAAAGAGCATATTTGTACAACTCATTAATTTCTGTATGGGACAAATATGATTTTAAGTTCACAAAAACATAGAAATAATTTAAGTGAAATGTCTTTTCAATATCGATAATCAAAAGTAAATTATCTAGCAATGATTTATTCTCTCTAATTGACAGTTTTAAAACTTTTATAAAACTATCCAATTCAAAATCTTTTTGGATAACAATTGGTAGATCCAACTTCCCTAAATTTTTTTCAACTAGTTTTCTTATTTTCTTAAATTCATTATTGAATCTGCTAATATCTTCTGAATCAATGACATGGTTTAACATATCTATCAATTTTGCCTGATATTTTTTGTTAGAAAAATCAAAATTAAAATAGTCAATAATTACCTCAACTTTATTACTACAATCCACCTCATTTTCTTGATCATAAATTTCCAATGCTTCATCTAAATATCCATTGGCTAAAGCGTTGATGATACCTACAATACGATAAAAATAAATCTTATTTTCACATTCAACAGAAAAAACAGAATCATTTTTAACTTCTATATCATGATCTAAAAAATTAAGTCTTACTTTCATAGAACCACCAATTTCTCTTCTGTATTGATAATTTTTGTATTACTTTCTCCTATAATATATTCTATTTGAGCATATTGTTTTTCTGTGATCGTTAACACTTGAATAATTCCTTTCTTAGGAGATTTCTTTCTAATCCGTTCCAGTAATAATTTTCCTTGTTCAGAATTCAAGACTAATTTTGAATATACAGACTCTTGTAACATAATAAAACCTTCATTTAATAGAAACTTTCTAAATAAATGATAATTTCTTCTATCTTTGGCGTAAATATTTGGCAAATCAAAAAATACAATTGTTCTCATTACTCTATCTCTCATAAATATAAAAATCCTTATATGCTATTCCTTCTTCAATTGTAGAAAAAATATTTTTTACATATTTCTTTATTACATCTTTTAAAGTATAGTTTTTTCCATCATATAAAAAACTTTCATTTAGAATATTTACTAACTTTTGCTTATACTCAGTTGTTAATTCTTCAGGGGGATTATAATAAATAAATCGATCGATCACTACCCGAAAAGGTTCCATAAAATCACAGGATAAATTAAATTCGTTAAATTCATTTTTATGATTTAAACCAAGTTGGGTAATATAACCATTACTGACAATTTCTTTATTGAACGAAGAAAGTAAAATAGCATACCCATAATTCAGTGCTTGATTGATAACATCATTACTATGTCTTACAAAATTTTTCCCATATAGTTCATTAAAATATACCTTAGCTGCATGACCTTCTCGATTTGTTTTATCTCCAGTTTTTATGCACTTTATATATTCTTCTAATAATTGCCACCGTTTTGAATTTATTTTCTTTAATATTAGGATTTGATTTTGAATTTTATTTTTAATAATACATTCCCATACCAAATTTTTAGTTTTATCATCCCATTTACTTTGCAACATAATTTTCTTCGGAGAGTTATGACTTAAATAATAAGATTGTAACTCTCCAAAGGGATTATGTTTTTCATCGCAAAAGATAATATTAATTTTATTATTAGATAATTCTTTTAATAGGTAAGTTGATATCGATACAGCTGGTGTATCGACAATAATTGTATCAATTTCCGAAAGATGAATATATTTTTCCTCAATGCCTTGTTTAACTACCAAAAATCTATTTTTATAATTTAACATTGATTGTTTAGTAATTATGACTGTTCTAAAGCTCATGAGTGAAACTCCTATATAGTCCAGTTACAGATTGATTAATTATTTGGGGATGTTCTATAATTCTACTATGCTTTTTTCCAAAAGCCATAGAATAAGAAGAGTCTAAGAATTTTAAATTAGCAGTATTACTATTTACTCTTAATAATTTTAATAGTTCGATGATTATTTTCTCCTTATCTTCAATTGTGAGTTTTTCTGGTTCCTCATAGCAAAAATATTCTTTCATTTTAGGTACTAGATCTTGATATAATTTGTATTCTTTTTCTACTTTATCCACAATGTAGTGGATAATTTCATTCAACTGGACTGAATAAGATATATCATCTATATTTGATTTTGTTTTTGAATTAAAGATTCTTCTTAAAGTATATTTCCATTTTTGCATATTTAATTTATCTATTTGAAATTCTTTTCCATTACATACTTCCACTGTATCAGTTGCACCTACTAACATACAAATCTGACCATTCCAATCAATAAGACTATTGAATGGTATTCTGTCCTTTAGAATAGTAATTGTATCTTCTCGGGTTAAATTAAGTAACTTTCTAATATAGTTAAATTGTTCCTCCCTGGATTGCATTGTATATAAAATTGGCATTCCAATCATTCGTTGATATTCTTTTTTCTTCTTTGTATAGCAAATCAGTATAGCATATGCTGGATTTAGACTAGTATATGCTCCATATAATGCTGTTGATAACCCTTTTTTCAAAGGAACTCCTTTTTCACCATGTCTATTTTTGGTTTGATTGTAGAATTCTCCAGTACGGATTTCAGTTTTTTTACTAATTAAAATATCATTGCGATATAGAGTATTCGTTACTGTTTGGTTAAAAAGATCGGCATCAAAATTGGTTTTTACCTCACCGGTTTGTTTATCGTACTTTAAAAACTCATTATTGATACTATTGATAATTAAACCATATCCTAATTCTTTATATTGTTTATTTTCATATAGTTCTTTCGTTAATTCTTTTACTGTCTCTATATCAATACTTTGTCTAAATATCTTTTTTTGGTAAATACCAAGTACTGCAGTTAGGTAAGCATCATGGGCGTGATGATAATCATTTAATTCTCTAAATTTGAATAATTCAAAACGATCACGGTAATTGTGAGATAGTCCGGCATTCAAATAAATAATATTAGAATCTTTATGGTATGATTTTAGAATATTGGCTACATGCTTAGTAATTTGTCTAGTTTCTACTAACTGTCTTTGAATGAATCCTTCAATATCTTTTTCTGAATATTCTTTTCTAATCAAAGCAGAGAATTTCTTTTTAGAAATCAAACGACGATCTAACAACAATTTCCACCATCTGATTCTTTCAGGAGTGCGAAACTCTGATGGAAGTACTAAACTTGCTGCTTTTAATTGGTTTTCACTGCGAAATACTAATGCTTTATTCTCTATAGAATCATCTTTAATTAATGTTCTTGGAATAATATGATCTACTTCACAATTTTCCAACTGGTCAATATCGATAGGCTTTCCACTATATAGACTTTTTCCTTGTTGAATAAAATATAAAAATACTTTCTCGCTAGTAAATGACTCTTCGTCTTGGCTATCTAGAATATGTTTTAATTTCTTATAATCTTCAATATCTTTTGAATATTTTTCATATAAATTTTGGAGATATTTTTTACGGTTGTCTTTACGAGTTTTCTTTTTATCCTCTCCTCTAGCCATCTCTATACAGATATTTTGAGGCTCTTTTCCCATGTAATAAACGATTTCTTCTATTATTTTCAAAGCTTGATAAATACCTCGTTTATTGGCAGGAGAAGTAGCTAATTCTTCCACAACACTGTAGTGAATTTTGTTATCTTTTGTATTTATTTCATTTTCTTTAGCGATTTTTTCTTGAAATTGATAATCTGGATCATTTAGTATTTGCATAAAATTTTGATTACTTTTATTTGGATCTGGATTTTTTTCTTCTAACAAATCCATGATGTTTTTTCCCTCTTCTGTATATATTTCAGTTAATAGTTTTTGGGAAAGACTACTCCATCCTTTATAGCGTTTACTTATACAAGATTTTACTTTAGCATCAGATAAATCAGGATAATTTTTTCTTATCTTTCTTTCTAACATATCTTTGTCTTCAAAAATAGTAGACCATTTAATGATTTGTTCAGCATCTTCTATTCCATATTCTGTATTTGTAAAAATACCATCCAACCCAAAGAAATCAATATATGATTGCATATTATTCGCAAACTTTCCATCCGCAGAATACCCTCTTACAACGATTTCTTGATCATACATATTCAAATCCGGTTGTTGTTTTAAATAGGTGACTAATTTTTTATCGGTAATATTTCCTACCCTTAAAAATAATTCGTGATAAATTTTCATTTGAAGCTCATGATCTATGCGATGATCATTGATACTGATTTGTTTTAATTCATTTAATACCTTAAACTTAGAATATAAAATAGAGTTAGCCGGCATTGCTTTTTCTTTTAATAAATACGTACAGTTAGAAATCATTCTATTGATGAATTCTTCTGCAGAAGCATCTAGATCAACTAGTTCATTAAAATTGTAAGGCGTTATTAAATGGGATGCACCCTTATTTTGATATTTAATCCAAGCATGTTCATTCATTACATCAGCATTAGAAGTAGAGGTATTAAGAGGTCCAACATAATAGGGAATACGAAAAGATAGGATTTTGACTAATTTATATAAGTCGTCTTCTTTTTCCTTCATGTAATTATTTTCTATTTTTTCTAATAAGAATGGGTAGGTTTTTCCTTGAACTTTAATTATTGTAAGTAGTTCTTCTTTATTCAATTGAAAAGGATATTTACCATTATCTGAATCGGTAATTCTAGGCATAAAATCATCATTTTCTATCCAGTTACTATATTTATCTTGATATTGTTCCTCACCATATTGTTCTATCAAACCCTTCCGAACTATTTTTTGAAATTCATCTAATGTTATCATATTATGTATATATTTATCATAACTACAAAAGTCCTTAGATTTAGCATTTTCTGGAGTTTTAAAGATATTTTTATAAATCATTTTGTTAGGCTTTAATAATTTTTTTAACTCTTTTAAATCTTCTTTATGTTTGTTATATCGTTCTACCATTAGTGTAGAGAGACTAGCGTTTGTTTTTCCCTTAAATAAGTCAGATAAGAATATACTATCATATAATTCTTTCATTTGATTCAATACGTCACAGTAATTTCCAGTTGCTTTTTCTACTTCTCCATAATTATCTTCAAACGAGGAACCTTTAAAGCTTATTTTTAAATCTTCACTATCCAGATTAAACAATTTTATAACACTAAAAGTATTTCCTAGCATTGCTTTAGAAAACTCACTAATAAAAGTTTTAGGAACAATTTGGTTTAACACTTCACCAATTTTCTTGGCTCGATCTATTCTTGATTCTTCTTTCAATGCATTTTCTAGTAATTCTTCATTCAAAAACTCTAAATTAAGGTACTCTAATGTTTCATTATTTTCTTCTAGGGTTTCAAACATATCATGAATTTTAGCTACAATGTTTAAATCTTGAACTTTGAAATCCCCTTCGTATAAAAAATTACCACGATATTTAATCATATGATGTATAGCTAAATAAATGAGTCGAATATCTGTTTCGGTTCCTTCCATTACTGCTTTACGAACATGATAAATGGTTGGATACTTATCATAGTATCCTGATATCAATTGCCGTTCTTTTTTAGTTAATGGCACTTTTTTGTTCACGGTATCTTTTTCAGAATAAAAACTTTCTTTCATTCGCCGAAAAAATAGAGGGTCTATTTTATTTATTTCATCTTTAAATATTTGCTGTAGTAATTTTATTCGTTTTCTTCTTCTGTCGAATCTTCTCCTATTTCCTCTAGCTACTCTTCTATCCACTGCTGTTTTGGCTTCTTCAAAAAGTCTTACACCCCAAAGCGCTTTATTTCCTTTTCTCATCACTTTAAAATTATCTGAGTTTACAACTGCCCATCCGACTGATGTTGTTCCGATATCTAATCCAACACTATAATTTGTATCCATATATTGACATACCTCCCTTAATATGATACGATGATATTGTCTTAATACCATTTAAGATGACATAGAGAGTTAAAATAAAGTTTTGGTGAAAACCATAACCTAAATATCACTTTGAAGTGAAAACTGCTTAGGCAGTCTTTTTTATTTTCTCTATGTATTTTCTACTTTTATTGTATTTTTAATTAGGTTAATACATTTATAAACTTCTTTAACAATAAAAGGGCCATACAAAAACTTTACAATCCTAAAGTTTGTACTAGCCCTTTATTCTTTTTCTGCATCATCTTTGATTTCATTATAACAATAATTGGATAATATTACCAATAATTTTTGATGTTTATTAAAAAAAGTTAATTTTAAGAATTATCATTAAAAAGGCATAGATTCAATCAATGCCTTTTCTCTATAATTTATTATGTAATTTTAATAATTCTATCAACATTTTATCACGATATTCTGCTAATGACGCATCGTCATTACCAATTTCTCTAGGTCTGTTTTTTAGGGATTCTTCAACACCTTTTCTAGCGATTTCCGGAAATTCAGGTGGAAAATCTTTAAAATCAGCCATATCGTGAAGCCATAAACTAATCGAAGAATTTAAATGTTTCATCAATCCATCTATATGTCCTTCACCACCGCCTAATTCGAAAACTAAGCTGGGTCCCATAATCGCCCATCTTAATCCTGGTCCATAGGTTACAGCTTTATCAGCATCTTCAATCGTGCAAACCCCGTTCATTACTAGACTGCAAACCTCTCTATACACAGCCATTTGAATACGATTACAAATAAATCCAAGTGCTTCTTTCTGTAATACGACTGGTTCTTTATCAATTAATTGATAAAATTCTTTAGCTGTTTGAAGGACTTTGTCACTTGTCTTTTCACCTTTAGTTAATTCGACAAGGGGAATTAAATGTGGTGGATTATAAGGATGTGCTCCTATAAATCTTTCCGGATGTTTTGCGTTTTTCGCTATTTCTGTAATTAGTAATCCTGACGTTGAAGATGAAATAATGGTCTCACTTGATGCGTATTTTTCCATTTCTTCAACCATTTTTTGTTTGATTTCATAACTTTCTGGCCCAGATTCAGTAATAAATTCTACATCTTTAACCGCTTCTTCCATAGAGGTTGTATAACTTATTCTTCCCTCTATTTCAGAAAGTTCTTTATCATCTACCACGCCATTTTTCTTTAAATTGAGTAGACTTTCATGGATTCTTTGCTTAGCTAACGTCAATTTTTCTTCCGTTAAATCGTATGCGCTAACCATTAGTCCTTTTAGTGAATAATATAGAGCCCAACTATATCCAATCACGCCTGATCCAATGCAGGCTACTTTTTTAATATCTTTTGCTTCCATATTCTACCTCCACTATCATTTTAATTTTTTAATTAAAATAATACAATAGACAAAGTCATTTTCTTTTTAGAACTATGTCTAACTTGTGTTAAATAAATAATTATCTGATTTCCCTACAAGAAGGAAAATAGGAAACGATTATTGAAACAAACATACAATACTTTGAGGAGGAATATTGTATGGATTATAGAATTGTTGTAGATGCTGGACATGGGGGTGATGATCCTGGTGCAGTAAGTGGCGGATTAAAAGAAAAAGATTTTACCCTAGAGGCAGCTAATTATATGTATAATCGTTTTAAAGAATTGGGTGTACCTGTTGCGATTACGAGAGATAGTGATGTTACTTTAAGTAGGCAACAAAGATTAAATACGATGAACAACTCTTTTGGAACTGATCCTAAGGTGATTATCTTGTCTAATCACATTAATTCGGGTGGTGGCGAAGGTGCTGAAATCATTTATCCCCTACGCAGTTCTTCTACTTTACCCCGCCAAATATTAGAAGAAATCGGTTCTGAAGGTCAACCTACTAGGACATATTATCAAAGAAGATTACCAGAAGATCCCTCTAAAGACTATTACTATATTATGAGAGAAACTCCTGACACGACTTCATTACTCATCGAATACGGATTTATCGACAATGCTAATGATGTTAAAAGATTACAAAATAATCTTTTGGATTATGTAGAAGCTGTAGTTAGGGCAGTTACTAGGTATATTGGTGTCCCCTATATAGCGCCTGGTGGAATAGCTGAAGAAACTTATGTTGTTCAAAAAGGAGATAGCTTATATAGTATTGCTCAAAAGTTTGGGACAACAGTAGACCAGTTAAAGAAATGGAATAATTTAACTAGTAATACATTACAAATTGGACAGGTGTTGATTGTCTCTGAAAGTACAGAAACACCGCCACCTACTGAAAACTATATTACTTATACTGTTAAGAGTGGAGATACACTTTATAAGATTGCAAACGAATTTAATACTTCTGTTCAACAATTAATGGAGTTAAACAATTTAGGAACTACAGTTTTAACAATTGGTCAAACACTACGAATTCCAACTTCTAACTCATCTACTACAAATACTTATACCGTAAAAAGCGGGGACAGTTTATGGAAGATTGCTAATCAATTTGGGGTTAGCGTAGATGATTTAATTAATGCCAACAATTTAACATCTACTGTCTTACAAGTGGGACAACAACTGATCATTCCTGGACAAGGTTCTTCTACTCCCCCAACAAGTGGAAACGCTACAACTACTTACACGGTAAAAAGTGGAGACAGTTTATGGTCAATTGCCAATCGCTACAATACAACTGTAGCTGAACTTAGAAGATTGAATAATTTAACCACTGATGTATTACAGATCGGGCAAGTTCTTAAAGTTCCCAGTTCAGCTACCTCTAGTACAACTACTTATACGGTAAAAAGTGGAGACAGTCTATGGAAGATTGCCAATCAATATAATACAACTGTTGCTGAACTTAGGCGACTAAACAATCTAACTAGCGATGTATTACAAATCGGACAACAATTGGTTATTCCTAGATAATAAAAACTATAGAGCGTGAAACTTCTTGTTTCTATCTATAGTTTTTTTATGAATAAAAAATGGAAATAAACATAGGTTATCTTATGACAGTTTTACAGATAATTAAATCTAACGGATTTGTGGACATACTCCTACATCAGGTTGATAAAAGCAGTGTCCTTTATATCGACCAGCTAGTTCTTGTTCATACCAAAAATCTACACAATCCGCATCGCCACTCGGAGCATAAAACCATAAGGCATTAGTTGCCGGATGAAAATATTCCCCTTTTAATACTCGCTCAGCCAAGTTTTTTTCTAGTGTAGTCGCAGTTGAAAAAAACAAATTGCTATTTATTCCAGCGAATCCTCCAGGAGACTGGTAGATTGTATCAGTAATAGTACGATTATTCTTGAATGTCAAGCAGTCGGCAATAGTACGATTGACTACGACATTGCCAACCATGAGCATTCCAAGATCACCCTCGCCTAAAGCTTCTGCTCTCATTAATCTAGCTAATAAATCTAACTCTTTAGTCGTATATTGTACTATCATAATACCACCTATTATAAAATATGCGAAAATAATCAAAGTGTTATTGAATATTGAGTTTGAATATGTTATAATTTGTTTTATCAAAGAAATTTATAGGGGATTAGTTAAATGGCATAATAATGGTCTCCAAAACCACTGTTGGGAGTTCGATTCTCTCATCCCCTGCCAGATGTAGATAAAGTCCAAATAAAAATTTGGGCTTTTTATATAAAGCAAGGTAGAAATATCATGGAGGAAAATATATTATTAGAAATATATGAAAATTCTTTGAAAGAGTTTTATCAAAGTGGCTATCATCCACATCCAGCTAACTTGCTTGCTATGCTACTATTGCCTGAGAAAGATAATTTTGAACCATTACTTATTTCTGAAGGAAATTTTTATAAAAAATATCAAGCGATTATTGATCCAAAAATTTCCAAAGTTATTACTGATTTTAAAATTAGCGACAAAGAAATTAAAGCATTTATAGAGGCAAGTGGTATTTTAATGACTGATTTTGAAACAGATAAAATATGGTTTGTTTTTGCAGAAGGTTTTGGTATCATGCACGGAGAAATGAGGTATAGACCAAATCAAACAGATTACCAAATATATAGCCAGATGGACAATAAGTCTAAATGGTATAAAATGACAGAAAACGGATTAGAAGAATATTTGCCCAAAAGTAAAACATTAAACAAATAATTTCTAGGTTGATAAAACCTCGTTTCTTGAACATAGAAACGGGGTTTTGTTGTGTTATAATGATGATTTTGTATTTTGACTTAACATTAAAAAGGTGAACTTTATAAAACTACAATTTTATATGACCAAATAACCATCTTTTAAAATTTCTCGAAGTATATCATAATATTTAAATAAAACTAAACATTTATAAAATATAACTTCTGTATTTCCTATTTTTTGTAAATATGCCATTAAAGGTTCAAAAGATAATAATTCTGGACGATTTGGCAATAATAAACTAATTAACCCACTACTCCCTCCACTCTCAAATCTATATGTATTTATATGCGCATTTGCTTTAGTTTTTTATTGATAAAATTTTCATTCGATATAGTTTTTCATAGAGCTTTGTATCATAGGGTAGCTATCCCTGCCATTTAATCCTTTAATTTTCCTATAGAAAAATAAATATTCAAAAATTCATTATCTTTCCACTTTTTCTTGTTCAATCTTTACATTATGATTATTTTTTCAAAAGCTAGTTATTTACCCTATTCATCCTTCTATATTCTCCATATAATACACTAGGTGAAGATTATGGGATTCTTAAAAGAACAGTACGAAATGATTAAAAAACGAGATCCAGCTATCAGACATTTTAGAGAAATTTTCTTATATCCTTGTTTTCGCGCTCTCCTATATTATAAAATCTCTCATTCTCTCTATCAAAAACACCATTTTTTCTGGGCACGATATTTTTCAGAACGAGCTAAACGGAAAACAGGAATTGAAATTCATCCTGGCGCAACGATTGGAAAGAATTTTTTCATCGATCATGGTACCGGAGTAGTCATAGGAGAAACGACAATTATTGGCGATGATGTTACTTTATATCATGGTGTTACTTTAGGTGGTACTGGTAAAGAAATGGGCAAACGTCATCCCACAATCGAAAACTCTGTCACTATCGGTTGCGGGGCTAAAGTCTTAGGTAATATTACTATTCACGAACATGCAAAAATTGGTGCTAACGCCGTCGTTTTAGAAGATGTTCCCCCTTACGCGACAGTTGTAGGAATTCCTGCTAAAATCATTCAAAAAAAGAAACAGCTAGATGAATAATCCGGTTGTAATGAAACTCCCCGCAGCAAGCTACGGGGTATCTTTTCCAGCGATGCTACTCAACACTAAATGCAACTGCTTATATTCCGTAACTTGTTTACCTTGATTTTTCACGTACTCTTTTATTACCGTTTCGTTT
>DVKF01000017.1 GCA_018716115.1 Candidatus Alloscybalousia intestinigallinarum | reverse complement strand
TATTTCCTTGGTGACTATAGCGAAGAGGGTACACCTGTTCCCATCCCGAACACAGAAGTTAAGCTCTTCAGCGCCGACGATAGTGTAGGCTAAAATAGGACGTCGCCAAGGTTTTTTTTTGCCCTTTTTTCAAAAAAATAACATTTTACAGTAAAGTTTAAGTTTTTCTAATCTTGTTCGTTTAGCTAAAAATTGCCTTTTCCCAGTAAATATGCTATAATATGTAGACATTAAAGAGGAGATTGTATCTGAAAATTGTTGAATTATGTACTAAATTTTGATACAATGAAAATAGTAAAAATAGGGAGGCTTGTGACATGGAAAGATTAGAAAAGCTTGAGAATGAATCAATTATTGAATTGGCTAACAGGATGCTAGCCAAAAGACAAGAAACAGGAAATGAAGTAGAAAGTCAAATCTATGGAATTCCAATTACTACAGAAAATTGCCAGACCGCTGAGGATATTGAAGTGCAATTATTAAAAGCAAGATTAGAAATTTATGAAAGTAATGCCGATGCTGCAAAGCATAACTATTTAATGGCAGCATTCGCAGAACAGTTTAAAAAAAGAGAAAAAGGTCCTAGTTCTCCTATTTCAGTTTTGTCCACTAAAGCAGAAACGCTAGCTAGAGCAGAGCAAGAAAAAAGAGAAAAGGCTAGCGATGAATTTTACCATAACTTTATGAACAAAAACGATATAGACTGGAACAACAGTAATGAAGTATATGGTTGGATGAATGAGTTAGTTGAGGGGATTAATAATTTTGATGCTACTTTACCATTAAACGAAATCTATTCTGAAGAGGAATTAAAACAGTTACAGGAAAAATATAATACCAAACGATTATCAAGTGCTCAAGTAATTGTGGATGAATTAAAAAATCATGGGTATACTGGAGATAAAATAGAGATCAATAATATCGATGACTTCAATAGACAATATATAGCTAATTATATTAATGAATTAGAAGAATATGGTATGATAATCACTGAAAAATATGTAGATACATTAAAAGAGAATGCTAAAGGCGCTGAAGATGAAATCATCAACGTCGTCTATAGACAGGCTCAAGATATGCTCGCTGCTAGTCAAGATCAAAATATTGATTACGAAGCCTTTAATGAACAAAAAACAGCTATAGACGAGGAAATTTCTGAGGTAGCTAGAAGAAGAAAAGAAATTAATTATGTTCTAGATGTTGCTAAAGTACTCCCTTCATTAGAAATAATAGCCAATGCAACTACTGCTATTCAAGTGTCTACTGATATAAAGAAAGAAGACTTAGAAGCAAAGTTAGCAAATATTGAGAAGGATTTTTCAAAGACTTTAAATGGCAATCAGGAGCCAACAACACCAGTTAGCGTTCAACCTGAACCAGGTAAAGATACGGATGAATATTTGTCCTATGAAGAAACTTATATGCAACATATGAATGAAATTTCTAGTAAAATTACAGAAAATGTAGAAAAACTAATTGAGGCTATATACCAAAATGAAATCGAAAAAGCAAATACTCAAATAAGTACATCTTCAGAATATGATAATATACTAAAGAAAATTAAAAGTAAAGCAGAGGAAAATAGAAAAAATATAGATGCCTTACCATCCGCTTTAAAGCCAACAATTGACACAAGCGAAATTCTTAAGTTAAAACCATCAGGTCAGATAAGCAGTAATGACGAAACATGGGCAATTCAAAATTTCTATAAAGTAAATAGAGGGGAAGCAACCGAGGCAGACCTCAAAAAAACGAATGAATTAATCGAAAAGATACCAGATAGCCCATATTATCAACCATTAAAAGATGCGATGGAGAAATGGGAACCATATTATACAGAAAAATATCACCCTGAGACAATTGCGCAAAGACTAGATGATGCAAAAAAACCAACAATTGATACAGATGCGATTTGGAGTTTAACTCAATCAAAAAATAACGATGAACTTTGGGCACTTCAATATTTTTATAAAATAAATCGCGGTGAAGCAAGTGAAACAGAGTTAAAAGAAGAACAAGAAAGAATTGAAAAGATTCAAGGTAGTCCATATTATCAACCATTAAAAGAGGCAATGGAAAAATGGGAACCATATTATACTGAAAAGTATCATCCTGAGATAATTGCGCAAAGATTGGATGATGCAAAAAAGCCAACAATTGATACAAATGCGATTTTAAGATTAAAACCAGCAGGAGTAGTTGACACGAATGACGAAACATGGGCAATTCAAAATTTCTATAAAGTAAATAGAGGGGAAGCAACCGAGGCAGACCTCAAAAGAACGAATGAATTAATCGAAAAGATTCCAGATAGCCCATATTATCAAGCATTAAAAGATGCGATGGAAAAATGGTCAAGTTATTACAGTCAAAAATACAATCCGGAAAAAGAAAAGGCTAACCTTGAACAAAAATCAGACATTTATAATCAAATTATCGAGTTAAATAAAGATAATAAACTTTCTGACAAAGTAGCATTTGGAAGTCTCTTGGCAGAAGCAAAGAAAAAGAATATTTTTACTGCAGAGGAATTAAAGAATTTTGAAGAGCTCTTAGCACAAGAAAATAAACAACAAACTCAAGAGCAGTTACGAGATCAAGCAGTTAAAAAGAGAGACAATAGACTTAAAAATCTAGAAACACAAAAATCAGAATTAAATAAATTAGTAAAAGATAGAGCTAGCAAAGAAGAGGTTGAAGCTAAATTACGTGAAATTGCTCAACCAATTAATGCCGTTGACCAGAAAATAAAAACGTTAGAAACGAATCTAAATAATATTAAGTCAACTGATACTAATTTAGTAGACAAAATTGTCGCGCAATGGAGAAACAAAGCACCGGATTATGTTGATAAATCTAAAATTACTCCAGAGGCAATTGCTGCAAGATTAACTGAAACACTTCAGAATAGAAAACATTTAAAAGAAAGTCTTGATCCTGATTTAGAACTTGATCAAAAGATCAGCGATTTTATGGAACTTTATGAGAAAGTGAAAAATAAGGATTATCCTGGTCCAAAGAAAGATGATTCCAATGGAAAGAAACAAGGTAAGCAAAACATCCTTAAATTAGACGATGAAGAAGTAGAAAAATTAACTGAACCTAATACAAAATTACGTGGGATATTAAATAGCTTGAAGAAGCAGGCTAAGAAAGTCTTAAATTGGATTAAAGAACACCCAGTTAAAGCTGTTGCTTTATTAACAACAACCGGTTTAGTGGGATTAGCAGCAGTAGTTGGTATTGGTGGAGCATTAAATAATACCAAAGATGAGACCAATAAAGAACAAACAGGAATTACACAAGAAGCAGAAACTACCACTACACAAACTCCGACTGAAGAAGCAGTAGATAATGCTATGCAACAAACTGTTGCTGAAACGCCAGTAGTCGATAATAATAATATTGCTACGCAAGTATTAGCTGATGAGCAAGCTAGAATCGCAACTGGTAGTGATGCAGTATACAAAGACATCCATAGTGCGGCCACTCGACAAAATCAGCTATATGCTCAATCAAGTAGCGTTCAAGATATTTGGCAAAATACGAATGTAGAAGCCGGAAAAATGTATCAAATAGAAGCAGATGGAAGCCTTAGTGAAATAAATGGTGCTGATGCCTTAGTTCAAGCTGGTAATGAAGGAAAAACAATCGTAAGTACTTGGCAAAATGAAGATGGTACACTTGGACGTAGCGTAATTACACCAAGTGAATTTGTGCAATCACTAGAAAATGCAGAAGAAAATGCGAGAACAAGGTAAAAGTATAGGAGGATTTCATGGAGAACAGAATTAATAAAATTATGCATCTAAAAAATGGTGCTAAATACTTGATCTTAAATCAAGCGATTTATCAAGGTAAAAACTATTATTTCGCAGTTAGAGTCAGTGATGACGAGGAAGATATCATTGATGAATATCAAATGCTTTGTGAAGAAATGAAGGATGGTAAAATGTTCGTCTCTACTGTGGATGACCCAGATACTCTTAAACTTCTTGCTGAGTATTTAGAAGCTGCTGCATAAAAGTTAAAAATAAGAAAATAAAAAAAGATAAGGAAATAGGTTGTCGAACCTGTTTCCTTTTTGCTATAATGAATTAGGTGATAAAGATGACATATAAAATTACAAGTAGAAGTGAACAAGATACAATCGAATTAGCAGAAAATATTGAGTCAGAGAAATTTCCTAACATGGTGATTTGTTTAGAAGGTGATCTAGGTAGTGGAAAAACCGTATTTACAAAAGGGTTTGCTGCTTCACTTGGTGTGGAAGAACCTATTACTTCGCCAACGTTTAACATTATTAAAGAGTACGATTCAGGGGAGATGGATTTATACCACATGGATGTCTATCGTCTAGATGGAAAAGTAGCCGATTTGGGGATTGAAGAATATTTTCACAAAGATGGTATTGTCATTATTGAATGGGCTGACATGATTAAGGATTATTTACCACCGGAAAGATTAGAAATCAAGATTAAAATCTCTGAGGATATCGAAGATACGAGAGTAATTGTCATTACGCCAATTGGTCGTGCTTATGAAGATTTATGTGAGGCAGTTTTATGACGATTTTATATATAGATACTACAACTAACTATTTATATTCTGCTATTTCAATGAATAATCAAATAACAGGCGAAATCAAAGCGAAGTTAGATAAAGATTTGTCTGTTTTTACTTTACCAAAAATTAAAGAAATGTTAGAAGATGGTCATGTTGATCCTAAAGACGTAGATAAAATTCTCGTTGTAAATGGACCAGGATCGTTTACTGGAGTGAGAATAGGGGTAACTATTGCTAAAACATATGCTTGGAGTTTAAAAAAGAAAATTAGTACTGTCTCTAGCTTAATGGCAATGGCACTTTCAACGAAAAAAGGAAAGACTTATAAGGTTCCCTTTATTGATGCAAGACGAGGTTATGGTTACGCAGCAATCTACGATGAAGAAAATCGACCAGTATTAAAAGATCAATATATGAGCATCGAAGCGTTAAAGTGTGCGATTGAACATTTGCCAGGTGAATATACAATTATTACAAACACCCCAATCGAAGGATTAGAAAATAACTGTGAAGAATACGATCCTAATTTTGCGAAAATTGTAGAATTTTGTAAAGATAATGTCGAATTAAATCCACATGCTGTCAATCCTAACTATCTAAAATTAACAGAAGCTGAGGAAAAACAAAAGGAAGAACTCATATGATTGTAAAATTGATTGTGGATAATCGTAAAATAGAAGTTCTGATAAAAAGTTTTCCACAGATTTTGGGGAAAACAAATGTAAAACAAGAACTTGTAGACAATTCGTTTACAAATTATTTTACATACGAAATTGACGGTATTCCCGTTGGGTTTATCCACTATACTTTTCTTTATGAACGAGCCGAGTTAATTGATATAGCTGTACTTCCCAATTATGAAAATCAGGGAATAGCTAGTCAATTAATGAGCTACATGATAGAAGACTGCCAAAAAAACAAAATAGAAAATATTACTCTAGAAGTAAGAAAAAATAATTTTAAGGCTATCCACCTTTATGAGAAATACGGTTTTCAGCAAGTAGCTACTAGAAAAAATTATTACCAAGGAATGGATGCTTGGTTAATGGAGAAAGAGTTGATAAAATGAAAGATGTATATATATTCGCGATAGAGTCTAGTTGTGATGAAACTAGTTGTTCAATCGTAAAAAACGGAACAGAAGAAATTGCTACCGTTGTACTTTCACAAATTGATATCCATAAAGATTTTGGTGGAGTTGTTCCAGAAATAGCTAGTCGCCATCATGTGAAGAATATAACGATGGTAATAGAAGAATGTCTTACGAAAGCTAATATGACAATGGAAGAGATGGATGCGATTGCGGTAACTTATGGACCAGGACTTATTGGTTCGTTATTAGTAGGAGTAGAAGCAGCTAAAACGTTAGCTTATCTCTACCAGAAACCATTAATCCCTGTTCATCATATTTCTGGACATATTTATGCGAATAACCTAAAAGAAGAATTAAAATTTCCGCTAATCGCTTTAGTGGTAAGTGGTGGACATACCGAATTGATTTACATGAAAGATCACTATTGTTTTGAGAAAATAGGCGGTACATTAGATGACGCAGTAGGCGAGTGTTATGATAAAGTAGCAAGAATCATCGGTGTACCATATCCAGGTGGACCGACGATAGATAAGTGGGCTAGTCTTGGTGAAGATACCTATTCTTTACCACTTCCATTAAATGATGACTCTTATAACTTTAGTTTCAGTGGCTTAAAAAGTGCGGTAATTAATTTAGTACATAACGAAAAACAACGAAATCAACCAATTAGAAAAAAAGATTTAGCTACTTCTTTTCAAAATACAGTAGTAAAAATAATCAGTAAAAAAACGATGAAAGCCCTAAAAGATTACCAGGTGGGACATTTAATTATAGCTGGGGGAGTAGCTGCGAATCAAGGAATCAGAAATACTTTAACTACGCTCTGTGAACAAGAGAATATCACTTGTAGCGTACCTGATATAAAATATTGTACCGATAATGCTGCTATGATTGCTGCGTCTGGATACTACGCTTATCGCTTAGGAAGAACGGCTGATTTAGACTTAAATCCAAAATCTAGCATAATATTAAAATAAACAAATAATCAGGGGGAAAATAAATGAATAACATACAAACGATTCTCTTAGATATGGATAGTATTACGAAATTTTTAGCGAGAAAAAAGATGGAAGAACGTTCGCAATATCCCATGTACGAAAGTGTAATTAAAGAAGGCATCAAATCACTTAGCTCCTTTCAAGTGATTGCCTTTACTTTGGGAGACAAAAAATATGCCACCAAGTGGTTACATACTACGCATTTGAACCGATTAATACCAACTGTAGAAGCAGGAGAAAAAAATAAACCAACGACTTGTGAACAATTACTAAAGAGTATTTTTCTAAAAAAGCAACTAAAACGCGAAAGCGCCTTGATCGTAAGTAATAATCCCAAGGTATTGACTAATGGTAAATTACTAAATATAGCTACCTGTAGTTGTAGTTTACTAGGCAATCAAACTCTACCGCAAACAGATTATCAAATTAAATTTTTACCAGAACTCAATGAAATAAAGTTCAACAAGAAAGAAAAAAAGCAATTAGTAGATACTAACAAAGAAAAATCTATTGTTCAAAATTTATATATTGATCAAAAAACATGGGATAGCTTATCACGAATTGCCAAATTAAACTTAGAAAACCAATCCATTCAACCTATCGCACTTACTAATCAAGAAACTTTTTCTCATCTTCCTTCTTCTTGCTTAGTACTAACAAAATTTCCTGAAGTAGAAATACGCCTTGAACACCTAGGCATTCCAAGTTGCTATCTAGTAACATCAGTGAATGATCAAGTAGAAAGAAAAACAGCATTAGAAATTCCGATTAAACGCCTAGAAAAATCTCAAAGCTTAAATATAAGATAAAAATTCAGCTAAATAAGTAGACAATCCAGATAAAATCTGATAGTATTAATGCTACGCAACTGGATTAAAACAAAAAGAAAACGATCTCCTAAATAAAAGAGTTCGTTTTTTGGCGTTTAAGTAAGGAGGTTAGTATGGAAATTACCAAAGAAGAAATGGCATATGAGCAACAACACTTAGATAAAACACTAAAATTAATCAAAAAATATATTTCAGAATTAGGACAAGAACTCTATGATAAAGAAGAAAAGATCAAAGAGTTTAAAGAATTAATTTGGGATACTAGACATGACATGGATCCTGCAGAAATGAGAACCATGATTGGGGCAAGTGATCTAGAAGTAACCTTAGCAGAATCTAGAAGTAAATATTTTCAAAAACTATTTCGGATTCAAGAAAATCCTTATTTTGCATCGATCACTTTTCAAGCAGAAGGGGAAGATCCTCAAAAAGTCTATATTGGAATTACCCATGTAGAAGAAAATTTAACGTATTATGTCCATGATTGGCGGGCACCAATCTGTAGTTTGTTTTATGATTATGAAATTGGAAAAGCATCTTATCAATCGCCAGATGGTATTGTAAGTGGAAATTTACTGAATAAGCGTCAATTCAAGATAGAAAGAGGAAAACTAAAGCGTGTTTTCGATAATAGTATTAATATTGATGATGAAGTATTACAAGATGTTCTTTCTCAAGAATCTAGCGATAAGATGAAAAATATTGTGAATACCATTCAACAAGAACAAAATGCAGTTATCCGAAATACCGAAGATAAAACATTAATCGTTCAAGGAATAGCGGGTAGTGGTAAAACTTCTGTTGCCCTCCATCGCATTGCTTTTCTCTTATACAAAATAAATAATCTAACCTCAAATAATATTATTATCTTTTCCCCTAATCGTGTTTTTTCAGAATATATTTCCAATGTTTTACCAGAATTAGGAGAAGAAAATACTCTTCAATGTACGTTCAATAGCTTCCTAGAAGCCAATCTTCTTGAATTTAGACATGTTGAAGAATTTACTGCTTTTATTGAGCGATACTATAAAGGAAATGAAACTAATCCTGATTGGGTAGCCTATAAACAAAGTGATGAAATTATTCACGATCTTGACCAGTATATTTGCGATTTAAACCAACAAGCATATTTTATTGACGGAATTGAGTTTGATAAGATTTTTTATAGTAAAGATGAACTGAATGAATTATTAAAACGATATCAACATTTTCTTCTTTTTGAACGAATTCCCGCAATTGCCTATAAATTATGTGATTATCATTACGATGGGAAAAAGGGAAAAGCAAAACAAATTATCTCTTTATTATATAAATCTTTTCACATAAAAAAAGATTTCAAACAAATATATACTAACTTTTATTACAGTAAATATTTTAGGGAAACCTATACCGGACCACTAACAGATAAAGAAATAAAAGAAACAGTAAATAAAAAACAAATTAACTATGAAGATGCTTGTGTTTTTACTTATTTAAAAGGTCTATTAGAAGGTTTTGACTACCGAGGATTAATTAAAGAAGTAGTAATTGATGAAGCTCAAGATTACAATAAACTACAATATCATATAATCAAAAATATTTTTCCTCGCAGTAATTTTACGATTCTAGGGGATGTAAACCAAACGATAAATCCATACTATAAGTACCAATCATTAGCGGAATTAAAAGAGATTTTTCCTGAAGATTGTCGTTATCTAGAATTATGTAAAACTTATCGTTCAAGCCAGGAAATTATCGAATACACCAATAAAATTCTTGGACTAAATCACATTCAAGCGATTAGGAAAAAGAATAATCACCCAGTCATATTTAGACAAGAAGAAAATTTAAAAGAACAACTATTAACCGATATTAAAAAGTTAAAGAAAAATAATAAGTCTATCGCCATTATCACGAAAAATGATACTGAGGCATCCTTGGTATATGAACAACTAAAAGATGACATCGAAAGAATTAGTTTATTGAATACAAATACAGAAAAATTCAATCGTGACATGGTAATTATCCCTTCTTATACTGCCAAAGGTTTAGAGTTTGATGCAGTAATTATTTATACTACTACAGATAATTTGTATAAGAAATCTGAGCGTTACCTTTATTATGTAGCTTGTACTAGATGTCAACATGAACTAATTATCTATAACCAAAAAGAAGTATTTTAGAGTTGTAATTTTATTAGAAAAATATTATAATCTTACTAGATAGTAAGGAGTGGGTAAAATGGCTAAAGGGAAAACTAGTACTGCGAATAAAGCGAATGAAAGAGAAAAGGTAGCGGAAAAAAAAGTTTCCCACCAAAAGAGTTTGACAAAAGCCAATAAATGGGATTTTAAACATCTAACCGATGAACAAAAGAAATTATCTATTTATGGAATAATTGTGATTTTAATTGTGATTGTGATTATTATTGCGATATTCTCATTTAATTCTGATAAAGGAAATACCCCTGAAGAAAAAACAGAAAATTATTTAGAGAAGACAGTAAGAGGATTTTATGAAGATTATTATTATGAACAATTAGTAAAATTACAAGAAAATGAAATGATTGATGGGGATGTAGCTACTTTCCTATCTAATTTCACAACGGAGGGAATTCCGGTTAGTATAAATGTGATGATCAATAATAAATATATCGGGGAAAGTGAAATTGAAGAACATATTGGAGAATATAGATGTGACTATGATAATACCATCGTTAGAATTTACCCAACAAGTCCTTATGGTAAACAAGATTATACGCTAAAAACGACTTTAGATTGTGAAAAAGAAATGGAATAATTTGATTGATAATGAATAGAGATTAGGTACGAAACCTAATCTCTTTCTATAAGGAATATCCACAAAATAGATAAGTAGAATGAAGCGATAAACTAGTTCCAAAAATTTTTATAAAATTTTCTTGTACAGTGATAGAAAATTTGTTAGAATATACTAGGCATTTAAGATAATAAAAGGAGGTTGTACATGAGTTTTATTATCCAATCTGTAACCATATTATTAGAAGGAATTGTCTCTTTCTTTTCCCCATGTGTAATTCCTTTATTACCGATTTATATGGGGTATTTAGCAGGTAGTGCGAAAGAAAAAGATCAAGATGGAAACATTATTTATCAAAGAAAAAGAGTATTTTTATATACTTTATTGTTCGTTTTAGGAATTTCCATGTCATTTTTCTTATTGGGACTATCTTTTACCGCAATAGGGAATTTCTTTAAAGAAACGAGAACGATTATCGCAATTATTGGTGGAATAATTATTCTGTTATTAGGCCTTTTCCAATTGAAAGTGATCAAATTACCTTTTCTTCAAAAAGAGAAAAAATTAAATGTAAAGATCAATCCTAAAAAAATGAATCCAGTTATGGCTTTTATCATGGGATTTTTATTTAGTTTTGCTTGGACACCTTGTGTAGGTCCTGCTTTATCTTCAGTATTAATTATGGCCGGAAGTGCAGATAGTATGTTACTCGGTAACTTATTAGTACTTATCTACGCAATTGGATTTATCATTCCCTTTCTAATATTAGGATTATTTACTAGAGAAGCATTAAACTTCTTAAAACGAAAACAAAATATTTTAACCAAGGCCGTACAATTAGGAGGAATACTTTTAATTCTTGCGGGAACATATACAGTAATCACGAATGTAAATACTTGGAAGTTACAAACATCAGTTACTAATGAAAATTGTAAGATAAACAAAGAAACTGGATTAGCGACCTGTCCAGGTAGAACCCCATCCCAATCCAATAACCAACAAGAAGTTTCTCATATTGAAAGATTTTCTTTAATTGACCAAAACAATCAACAACATAATTGGGAAGATTATAAAGATAAAACCGTATTATTACATTTCTGGTCAACTGATTGTAGCGCTTGTAAAAAAGAATTAAATGAACTTCAAGAACTATATGAACACTATGAAGAAAATGAAAAAGACGTTGCACTATTAACTGTAGTTTCTCCACAGGTAGAGGGAAAAAGTCAGAAACAAATCAAAAGTTTTATTGAAAGTAAAGATATTACTTTTCCAGTATTAATTGATCAAACAGGGGAGTTTTTCTTAGAATTTAATATCGTGTCGTTTCCTAATACCTTTATTGTCAAAGATTCAGAGATCCGTCATACGATTCCAGGTGCCACTACAGCGGATAACTTAATCGAAGCAGTGGAGAAGGTCAAGAAAAACGCCTAAAGAATCAAAAAAAGACAGATAAATAAATATCTATCTAGTTATTGAATAAGAGAAGATGATTAAGAAGAGTTTTTAATCATCTTTTTTTCTATACAGGAAATAATATAATACATGACATAAGAGACAATGCCTAAAATGACGACTGAAGTAATGACTAAGTTAATATTAAATACTTGTGATCCATACATGATTAGATAACCCAATCCTTCTTTAGAAACCAATAACTCACCCATAATTACGCCAATCAAAGACATACTAATATTAATTTTAAGACAATTTACGATTGTATTTTTATTACTAGGAACAATTAATTTATAGAATATTTGATATTTTTTTGCATTTAATGTCTGTAATAACCGAATATAATAAGAATCAGTTGAAATGAAACCACTATAGATATTAATGATGGTAATGAAAGTAGAAATGAGTAGTGCCATAAAGATGATGGAATTCGTGTTAGCTCCTACCCAAATAATAATAAGGGGACCTAAAGCAACTTTAGGCAAAGAGTTCATAACCGTTAAGTATGGATCGACAATTTTAGCGATTGTTTTATTCCACCATAGAATAGAAGCAACGAGAAAGCCAATGATCAAGGCAATGCTAAAGCTAATTAAGGTTTCATACACGGTAATCCAGATATGATTAAGTAAATTATTTTGTTGCCATAAGGAATAAAAAGTATCTATTACCTTAGATGGTGAGCTAGATAAAAAAGTATTAATCCATCCCCTTTGAGCACTAAATTCCCAGATAGCCAAAAAGAAGACAATAATCGCAATTTGAAAAAAAAGGACGATAATTTTATTTTTTCTTCTTTTTCGTAAAAATTGTTTATGTTCTTCACTA
This sequence comes from Candidatus Alloscybalousia intestinigallinarum, assembly GCA_018716115.1. GTDB lineage: Bacteria > Bacillota_I > Bacilli_A > RF39 > UBA660 > Alloscybalousia > Alloscybalousia intestinigallinarum. The sequence goes on along the minus strand of DVKF01000017.1, from coordinate 8,209 downwards.
TAAGTGGACATCTAAATCCCTCCAAATCTGATCATAGTAGAAATTAAATTCCTTGCATTTACGATTTTGAATGGGTGTAGATTTATCCGTCAAATGAATATCGTAAACTTTTTTAACCGTTGCCGGACGTTTACTAAGTACAACCACACGATCAGACATAGAGATTGCTTCTGATAAATCGTGTGTGACCAAAATAGCTGTTTTTCCCTCATTTTTAATAATTTGATATACATCATCAGATAACGATAAGCGTGTCATAGAGTCTAGTGCTGAAAATGGTTCGTCCAATAAAAGAATATCTGGATCAATTGCTAGCGTCCTAATTAAAGCGACTCTTTGAATGTTATAAAGACACTTTCACCTAAAACCCTTATTTTATAAGGAATTCTTGTGTCCTGATTCAAACTATAATTGTAACTTTATAGTTGCGTTTAAAGTTAGATTTTAACTTTTAAGTTTTGCAAGTTTTAAATTCATTTTAAGAAAGTCTTATTTTATATAGGTTTGCAGAGTGTGTCCTGATACAACCTATATTTTTGAGTTATTTATTGTTTGTTAATTTTTGGGTTCAACATGTCACAATTTGTGACATGTTCACTCACTTATCATTAGAGATTTTTTTCTTGATATCCAACTCCGATAGATTATAAGAATTACTTAATTATCATTATTTAAGAAGTTCATTACTAAATCAATTAGTATTTCCTTTTCTTTAGGATTAGATTGAGCAATAAGTAGTGTGATTGCAACAAGTGTATTATTATCAATAACTTGTCTATTTTCATTATAAAGAATATTATAGAATTCTAGGAAATATATAAATAGTGTAGCAGCTATTCTTTTATTACCATCAATAAAAGTATGGTTTTTCGTAATTAAATATAAGAAATTGGCTGCTTTTTCTTCTATAGTAGGATATAAGTCATTACCATCAAAAGATTGATATATAGTACCTATAATTGCTTTTAAACCTTCGTTTCTTTCTAGTGCAAATAAATCACTATCACTATTAAATTTAAGTTTACCAACTATATACATACAATCTTCATAAGTAACTTGTTTATTATTTTTAGTTCCATTAGGTTTAGTTATTCTCTTATGGTCATAGTCATCAAGTAAATTTAAAGCATTTGAGTAGTTATTTATCACTTTAATTATTTCTTGAGCTTCGCTACCTTTTAATTCAGTATCAATTCTTCCTGCGATATCTATTAATTTAATTGTCTTTTCAAGATATTCTAATCTTTTTTGGTTAACGGCATAGCCTTTTAATAGATAATCTTTTAACACTTTGTTTGCCCATTTTCTAAAAACAACTCCATTTTGACTCTTAACACGATAACCAACACTAATAATAACATCTAGATTATAAAGTTTAGGTTTTCTTCCTCCAGAACTTTTATCGGAAATTCCGATAGAAGTCTTTTCATCAAGTTCTCCTTCTTCAAATATATTAGAAATATGTTCAGCAATAGTATTTTGTTTAACTTTAAATAATTTAGTCATTTGGGCTTGTGTAAGCCAAACAGTTTCTTCTTTCATATTTACTTCTAATTTTACATCTTGATTTTCAAATATAACTATTTCATTCTTCATATATTTTCGCCTCCTTTGTTATGTATTTGGAATTAGAATAGAGAATAAAATCTCTATTCAAAATTCCATTTAATTTGTATATCTCTACTTTTGGTTTCCTCATTTAACTTTCCTATATAGATTTTATCTATAAATTCATCAACAATAACTCTGTTTAATTCTGTTAGTTCTTTATATTTGCTAAATATTTCCTTATTATTTTTTGAAGATTCTTCTTTTATTTTATAATAATTAATTTCTTCATCGATAGCTTTTATTCTATTATTGTATCTATCTTCTTCTGTATTGTAATTATTAATTAATTCTTTAAATTGTTCATTATTAATGATACCATTTACTTTATCTTCATAAAGACTTTTTAAATAGTTGCTTGTTTTTTCTTTCTTCTTTAGTATTTCTTTTTTTTGATGTTCTAGCGATTTTATTTTCGAGGCGAATCTATTTTGATTGTTTTTAGATTTTTCTTGCTCCAGTATTTCTTCATCGTAGTAAGTTTTTATTTTTTTATTAATGGCATCTAATACTATTTTTTCTAGTTCATCATATCGAATTGCTGCTTTGTTTTCACAGTCATCATAACCATCTCTGTTATTAGAACATACTAGGTATTCATGTTTGGATGAATTCTTTTTTCGCATATAACGACCACATTCTTTACAAAATACTTTTCCAGAAAAGTTGTGAATAATACCAGTTGTCTTCATAGCTTTTGTTCTTTCTTTCATGGTAATTTGTACTTTTTTAAAAGTTTCTTCATCAATAATTGCTTCATGCGTATTTTCTATTCTGATCCATTTACTTTTTGGCTTATTCATTATTTTATGATTTTTATAACTAACTGTGGTTCGTTTTCCTTGAATTAAATGTCCTAAATAAAGCTCATTTGTTAAAATGGTTTTGATTGCATTAGTTGACCATTTAATTTTTTCTCTAGGTCTATCACTAATAACATTTAATTTAATTCCTTTTTGATATTTATAAAGTGATGGGCTAGGAATATTTTTACTATTTAAGTGTTTGGCTATTCCTGTGAATCCTAAACCTTTTAAATATAAATCATAAATTTCTTTTACGATTTCTGAAGCAACTGGATCAACGACCAATTTATTATTATCTTCTTTTGATACTTCATAGCCAAATGAAGCGAAAGGAGAGATGAACTCTCCTTGTTTCATTTTTGAGTTAAAAGCACTTCTAATATTGGCAGATACATCTTCTAAATACCATTCATTTACTAGACCATTAATTTGTCTTGATTTTTTGTTTCCTAGAATTTCTGTATCGGCATTATCACTGATACCAATAAATCTAATATTCCATTCTTTAAATTTATTATTGATATATCTTTCTACGACTTCCATATCTCTTGAAAATCTAGATTGGCTTTTACATAATACAATATCTAGTTTTCTATCTTCACAATCGCTAATTAATCTTTCAAATTCAGGTCTATATGTTCCAGCTCCTGATAAATCTTCGTCACAATATTCATCTACTAATGCAAAAGCTGGATGCTTATCGATATATTCGATTAACATATTTCTTTGATTTTTAATAGATTCACTATCATCGTCTTTACTTTGCTTATCTCTATCTTCATTAGATAGTCTTAAATAAATTCCAACTCTTAATAATTTCTTCTCTCTAACACTCTCCATTTCATTCATAATTATTACCTCCATTCATTAGGCAATAATTACTTGGTTTATTAAACTTGTAACCAATACCATTATACCATCTAATTTGTTTCATTACTGCAATTTTCCATAAAAAGAATGATTGCTAATAACTTCTTATTTATGATTTCTTTTAAATCAGTATCAGTTACAGTATTCTTATACTCCTCAATTACGTTATAGACTATATTTATAAGAATCACCTCACATTACAATATATTAATTTAAGTGTGATTTTAAACTAATATAGCTTATACGATTTTTATTTTTGTACATTGTTTTATTCATAACATCAATCCTCACTTTCTTTTTAATATTTATATTTTGGGATAAAATTTGGTACATTTTTTAATTATTATTTTGCTATTTGTAGTTTAATAGAGAGAATAATTATAGACCAATTTCAAAATCATCTTTATCTTTTTCATTATCATTATTTTTACTGTAATATCCATAATTGACTGCATCAGCAATGTCTTCATAATCTTCTAAATATTCTTTTGGTTTATCTCTACCTAATAATTTATCAATTGCTTTACATACTTTGTTTAAAATTCTTTTTAATTTAGTGATTTCTTTTTCAAATTTAGATTTTATATCTTCAATACTATTATTTAATATTCCTACTAAATCATTTAATCGACTAATTTCTTTCTTTTGTGTCAATATTGTTGTTTTCTGATTTTTAATTATTTCATTTCTTTTTATTAATTCGCTATTATTTTTAAATGTTTCATTTTCATCGTTTAGTTTTTTAATTAATATATCTTTATTGGTGTTGTCAGCACTTAATACCGTAACTTCTTGCTTTAAATCTTTAGCATAATCTATAATTTCTATAATATCTTTTTCTTTATATCCAAGAATTGTTTTGGTAGGATTTAATACTTTGTTTTCATCTTGCGTTTCTCGGGCATTTTTAAGCCGCTCTTTCGAGTTTTCAATTATCTTTAAGGTCTTTTCCTTTTCTTTATTTAATTCCTCTAATTCAGCCTTTTTTTCGGAAATATCATACTCTAATTTAGATTGATTTTCTTTATTAGCTCCAATATCTCCACGATATAGATTAAAACCTTTTTCTGTAATAAATTCTTGAAACTTATTTTGCATTTGATGAAAGGATAATTTACCACCACGATCTTTCCAAAACTGATCACAATTTAAAAACTTTCCTGATACTTCTTCATAGATTATTTTTCCGTTTTGATCTCGCAATAGTTTAGGAACAGTAGTAGTTATTCCATCTTTTTTGATAACTTCTTCTTTTACTACTTTTCCATCTTTATCTTTTACATAACATTTTCTTTTTACTTTATCTACTACGGGAACAAAGTAGGCTTGAAGATGTGGCGTATCTTCATCATAATGAACTTGTGCTAAAAGGATATTTTCTTCGCCAACATAGTCTTTTAAAAAGTCCATACAAGAATCGAAGAAGTAAGTTACTGCGTTAGGAATGTCTTTATCATTTTGAATATCTGGTACTAACACACTTTGTCCTTTTTTATCTCCTGTATAATACTTTCTTCCACTATCTTTAAATTTCATACCTAAGCTTTGAAAAAATTCAGGACCACTTGTAATTGTGATACCATTCAATAGATTCGTTGATGGTTTATTATTAAATTCAATATTTTTCTTTTTTAAATGTTGTTTAATTTCTTGATATAGATTTGTTTCATTTAAAGAAACATAATTAACGTTATATTTTGTTCTTTCCTTATCATAATTACCTGTTCCCTTACGATTAGTCATCTCAACACCAATATTGTATAAATCTGCTTTTTTATATTGAGTTGCTACTCGTACAACTTGTTTTCCATCATACAAATTTTTCCCTCCTTTGTCTTTGCTTCTTTAGAATAAGGTCTTTTAGACCTATCTCACTAGGGCATAGCCCAAATCGTGAGTTTAGGGAGTTCCCTAAAAACCCCTTTGCTTGTTTATTCGCAACATTCCTAAACATAAGGAATTTGCTTATAAACAAGATTAAATAATAACTATCTACTAGATACTTATTATTTAATGGATTATTAAAACAAGTTTAATAATCGTAAAAATATTCGTTATCGCCACTTCCAACCTAATCGGTCAGAACGTGCCTCACTCATTTTTTACAGTTTGATGAAAATTATCTATTTTCATCAAATGGTTCTTCATAATGAGCAGTATAGATTCTTTCAGTTGCTGTTCTTTTCTGCTCAATATGAAGTCCTTCTTTTGCTAAATTGCTCATATTACTATTTAACAATTTACCAAATTTTGTTGGTGTAATTTGCAGATTTAATTTACTGGTTATTTCTGATGCTGTAAAATTAAAATCTTTTTGTTTGATAGCATAATTTAAAAATAATTGTAGAATCGGATTTAAATCTTCTGTTTCAAATTCTGATACTTCAAAAAGTAAATTATCTTTAAAATTTAGCATTAGTTCTAATTGCTCATAATCTCTACTTTCATATTTCAACAAAACTTTTCTAGGAACATTTAAATCTTTTTTTAAAGTAATTATGCCATCTACAGAGCCATCAATAGCTGTACTACCTAAAGAAGTATTATTCTTATTTAAGTGATGAACTAATAGGAAAGTAAATCCATATTGTTTACATAAATCTTTATAATATGGAAATACATATTGTCCCATGTCTTGATAATCATTTAGATTATATCCATTGTTTAGGCTAACACCTGTGAACATATCTATAATAACGAATTTTCCACCGAGTTCTGCAAAGTCTTGAAATTGTAATTTTAAATCAAATAAGTTTAGTTTTCTATCATTGCTATATTGATCTTCTACTCTGAAATTATCATCAGTTAAGTGTAAATCCATCTTTAAAATGCGATCATATAATTGTGAAAAATCCATTTCTGTGCTAATATAAAGTACAGGGGAAGGACTTGTTTTATGTCCTAAAAATGTTGTTCCATTTGCGATTGCGTTGGCAAGTTGTAGGCAAAACATGGACTTACCAACTTTAGGTCGTGCAACTAAACAATATATCCCATTAGATTTCATTAGGTTATCCACTATGAAATCTTTTTTTGTATAATTTTGTTTCATTTCACTAATTGTCATCATGATTAGTTGTTTCTCCCGTATTCTTAATTACTTCTTTTAGATATTCAATATTAATTTGTAAATACTTAACAACCTCGCTCATAGGGATTAGTCCATTGGGTAAAGAATAATTTTTTCCTTTTAGATGGCTCATAATTTCCTTTTTTAATTTTAAAACATTATTTTTACATAAACCTGTAATTTTGATTAAATCATTTGTATTACACCATTGTTTAGATAATATTTTTAATAATTCATCTGCATTCATTCCATCTTTCCTTTCTTTCTTGATTTCTTATGATGGTTTTAGTGTTACCAACAACTCCCTTTAAGGATGTATATATAGTTATTAGCCATATATCTAAGGAGGATTTTAGATTATCCACAACTCCTAATATAAATTAGGATATTTGTTTGTTTAATGTGTACTTCCCGTTCTCAGCAAACCCTGAGCCAGTCTAACCGTAAGCACACTATGCAATTATCAAAGAACTACCTGAGGTTGCATTTTTAATAATAATGCAACCTATAAGTTGAGTATATAATATCTAGCAAAGTATGTCAACCATTAAGTTGCAAAAATAGCAAAATTCAATTAAAAAGTTGCAAAAAGACATAAAATGTGGTATTATGGTAGACATGAAAGGAGTTTTACTATGCAAGAAACAGTTGGAGAAATGATCGCAAAAGCTAGAGAAGAAAAAGGCTTATCAAAAAGAGAATTATCAAGATTAGCTAATATTAGTGATACCGAGCTTGCTAGAATTGAATCTGGAGCACGTGAAGTTCCAAATCCTAAAACACTTCGAAAAATAAGTAAATACATTGGAGTTAATTATAATGATTTAATGTATGCTGCTGGTTTAGGGTTTCAAGTTACAAATTTAAATCCTTTTTTAAGAAGCTATTATGAGAATCTTAAAGGTGAACAACTGGAAGATGCTTTAGTTAATACGTATGCTAACATTAAAAACTGGGAAAATTTAATTTCATCGTTAACTGAAAAAATAAATAGTAAAAGTTTTACTGACCAAGAAAAAGAAATTATTGAGCAAACAATAGAAGATACCCAATATCAAATTTCTACAGCTAACGAAATCGTTAAATTGTTATTAAGTGCCAAAGTAAAAAACAGAAGGGAGAATAAATAATGGAAAAAGAGCGAAATAAATTTCATGAAAAGATTTATCGAATGAATGAGAAGAAATTAAATATTATTTCAGCAATAATTTTTATAATTACATTTATTTTATATATTATTTCATTTATAGTAAAAACAAATATTAGTTATGCACTATTTTGGAGTTTTATTACCGTATGTTTGTTATGTAATGTTATATTGTTGTTATTTTGGGATACAAGAGGAAAAACTTTAGATTTAAAAAAATCAAAAGCTATTAATAGGACTTTTGATGATTTGACTACTGTATCTCTTGTATTGAGCAGTTTGATTTATTTAGTTGTTATCTTTTTAGAAATGATTGATGAAAGTATTTCTCATAATATTTTAGCAACGACAGTTACTTTTATTTTAATTACAATGTCATATATTTTTAATAGATTAGCTGTATATAAAGCCAAAGAAGAAATGGCTAAGTTAGCAGAAAAAATTAGTGGAATAAAATAAAATGACACTATGACAGATTAAATGAGGGATGGTATCCCTTTTTTTAATGTCATTGTGTCACATATAAAACAAAAAAAAGCAATCTGTACTAGCATTGCTTATTAGTTTGGTAATTACCTTTATAATAAATTTAAACATACAGTGCATGTTTAAATTCTAGGGCATTTCCCCGCTGCTTGCAGCGTATGGCCGAACGTAGTATGATAAATACGGAGTGAGGGCGATGCCTATGAGTGAAAGTGAATTTTT
>DVKF01000016.1 GCA_018716115.1 Candidatus Alloscybalousia intestinigallinarum | reverse complement strand
AAACGAAACGGTAATAAAAGAGTACGTGAAAAATCAAGGTAAACAAGTTACGGAATATAAGCAGTTGCATTTAGTGTTGAGTAGCATCGCTGGAAAAGATACCCCGTAGCTTGCTGCGGGGAGTTTCATTCCTACTATCTTACTTCTTCATATTGAAGCCCTATTTAAACGAATGGAAAAAAATAGCGCCCGGCTACGATATCGTCATATCCAATTGAACTTAGAAAAGGGGACTATAGAGACAGGTACGGAAGAAATTACTCTTTCTAAAAATGAATTAATGATATTTTCTTATTTACTAAAAAATCAAGGTAAAATAGTGACCCGTGAAGACATTATGAATTATCTATGGGATACCCAAGAATTTATTGATGACAATACTTTAACTGTAAATATTAATCGTCTCCGTAAACGATTAGCCGATGTTGGTTTAGGGGACTGTATCGAAACTAGACGAGGACAAGGATATATTTTATTATGAAATTGCGTGAGTTTATTCAAGACTATCTTTTATGGATTTTAATTACCATTATCATCGGTATTTTCTTAGTATTATTTGCCATTGCGTTCAAATGCCCTATACCGTTTATCCTTTTATTAGTAATCACTTGGTTTCTATTCCCTTTTTTCTTTCTTCTTGCTCGTTATTACAAAAAGAAAGCTTTCTATTCATCGCTCCTCAAAAACTTAGAACAGCTTGATCATAAATATTTACTCAGTGAATTAGTTCCGGAAACTTCCTTTTTAGAGGCCAAAATTTTTAAAGAAGTATTATGGGAAATTACCAAATCTTATCAGGAAGAAATTAATCAATATAAATATAGTGTCGAAGACTTCAAAGAATATGTTGAATTATGGATTCATGAAGTAAAAGTTCCCATTGCCAGTAGCTTACTCATCGTTCATAATCACAAGAACAATGATCCCCAAAAAATCATCGAACAGATTGGTAGAATTGAGAATTATGTAGACCAAATTTTGTATTATGTAAGAAGCGAAAATGCGGAAAAAGATTACCTGATTAAGCCATGTAATCCTCGCGATGTTGTCAATAAAGTTATCCTTAAAAATAAGGAAAGATTTATCTACGACAAAATTAAATTAGAATTAGATCCTTTTGAGCAAGAAGTATTAACCGATAGTAAATGGTTAGAATTTATCCTTAGTCAGATTTTTCAAAACAGTATGAAATATCGAAGCAAAGATGCCAAAATCAAAGTTAGTTTTCTTTCTAATGATAATCAAGTACAATTAAAAATTTGGGATAATGGTATTGGTATTTCTAAAAGTGATCTTCCTAGAGTTTTTGATAAATCTTTTACCGGTCAAAATGGAAGAAAAGTAAGTACTTCTACTGGAATGGGACTGTATATTGCCAGAAAGCTATGTCAAAAGTTAGGACATAAAATAGAAATTTCTTCCGAAGAAAATCATTTTACGGAAGTTACCATCACGTTTTATCGAAACGAATTCTATGATGTAGCTCGTTAAAACTTACAAATTTGTAAGATTCTGTAAGGAAAATAAATGGCACCAAAGAATAAAATTTTCTATAATAGCTACTGAAAGGAAGGGATAATATGCCCAATGTTTTAAAAATAGATAAAATAGAAAAATATTATGGAACACGCGCTAGCTTAACTAAAGCGATCAATAATATTTCCTTTGAAGTAGAAAGAGGAGAATTTGTAGCCATTATGGGAGCAAGTGGTTCAGGGAAGACAACACTTTTAAATTGTATTTCGACAATTGATAAAGTAACAAGTGGTCATATCTATGTTGAAGGAGAAGATATTACGAAACTAAAAGGCAATAAACTAAATAAGTTTCGCCGTGAACAACTAGGTTTTATTTTCCAAGACTTTAACTTATTAGATACTTTGACTGCTTTTGAGAATATTGCGTTAGCATTAACCATTCAAGGGGTAAAACCAAGTGAAATCGAGATGAAAGTAAACGATGTTGCGAAGAAATTAAACATTAAAGACGTGTTACAAAAATATCCTTATCAGATGTCTGGTGGTCAAAAACAACGTGTTGCATCAGCACGAGCAATCATTACCAATCCAAAGTTAATATTAGCCGATGAGCCAACGGGAGCATTAGATTCCAAAAGTGCTAAGATGCTACTAGAAAATTTTTCTTATATGAATAAAGAACTAAACGCGACGATTTTAATGGTTACTCATGATGCTTTTACCGCTAGTTACGCATCGCGAGTAATTTTCATCAAAGATGGTAAACTATTTAATGAAATAGTACGTGGCGACGATTCTCGAAAAGAGTTTTTTGATAAGATTATCGATGTAGTAACCTTGTTAGGAGGCGACTTAAACGATGTTGTTTAAGCTTTCGATCAAGAATATCAAAAAAAGTTTTAAAGATTATGCCATTTACTTTTTCACCCTTATTCTAGGTGTGGCAATATTTTACGTATTTAACGCCTTAGATAGCCAAACTGTCATGTTAGATGTTTCTAGGTCCACTCATGACTTAATCGAGTTGATGAATCAAGTATTATCGGGTGTCAGTATCTTTGTATCCTTTATTTTAGGATTCCTAATTATCTATGCTAGCCGTTTTCTAATGAAACGACGGAAAAAAGAATTTGGAATTTATATGACACTAGGAATGAGTAAAGGAAAAATTTCCAAGATTTTATTAATGGAAACCCTCTTGATAGGGTTAATTTCTCTAGGCGCCGGACTAGTTTTAGGAATTGGGTTGTCACAATTAATGTCAGTACTAGTGGCCAATATGTTTGAAGCAGATATGACTAAATTCACGTTTACTTTTTCTGCTAGTTCAATGATCAAAACCTGCTTTTATTTTGGAATTATGTATGTACTTGTTATGATCTTCAATACATTTTCCGTCAGCAAGTGTAAATTAATTGACTTATTAAACGCAAAGAAAAAAAGTGAAACGATCAAATTAAAAAATCCCATTCTTTGTATTGTTGTCTTTATTTTAGCAGTATCGATGTTATCCTATGCGTACTATAATGTGACAGTAGGAATAAATAATCTCCAATACTTTAGTGATATCTTAATCCAAATGGCTTTAGGAGCACTAGGAACATTTCTAATTTTTTGGTCCCTATCTGGCTTGATTTTACGTCTAGTTCAATCCATGAAAAAAGTTTATCTAAAGGGATTAAATCTTTTTACTTTACGTCAAATTAACAGTAAAATCAACACGACAGTATTTTCCATGACCGTGATCTGCTTAATGTTATTTTTAACGATTTGCATTTTCTCCAGTGCACTATCTTTAAAAAACTCTATGTCTGCTAACTTGAAAGAACTAGTGCCTATCGATATAGAGTTCTATAAGCCATTAAACGCAAGTGAAACTTATCACATGGTAGTAAACGATGCCGAAAATGAAGATTCTAAAGTATCTATTTGGGATACCTTAGAAAAATACAATCTTAATATTAAAGAAGATTTAAAAGATATTGTAGAATTAACTTCTTATCAACAACCAGGTTTAACTTTCGCTAAAACGCTGGGGAACACTTTGACAGAAGTAAAGAAAGAGTATCCGTTTTTATTAGTAGATAGTAAAGAAGAAATCGTAAAATTAAGTGATTATAATCGTGTGGCTCAACTTTACGATAATCAAACCTATACTTTAAAAGAAGATGAATATCTAATTTTAGCCGACTATGATTCGATGGTAGATCTTAGAAATAAAGCGCTCCAAGAAAACACAGTAATCACGATAAATGGAAAAGACTATCATCCTAAGTACAAAGAATGTCAAGATGGCTTTATCGATATTGCTACTAATCATATCAACGCGGGAATCATCGTCGTTCCTGATAGTGCGGTAGAAAATTTGATCGAAGCAAAAGCCTATGTTCTTGCCAATTATAAAGCAGACACCAAAGAAGGAAAGCGAGAAATCGAAGACAAAATCAACTCCTTAGAGCAGAATTATCCGAACATGGGAGAGGAGACACTATTATCCGCATCAAGTAAAATTAGTTTATATGATGCAAGTATTGGTCTAAGTGCTATGGCTACTTTCATCGGACTTTATTTAGGACTTATTTTCTTGATGTCTTCAGCCGCAATCTTAGCATTAAAAGAGCTATCTGAATCATCAGATAATAAAGAAAAGTTTATTGCGTTAAGAAAAATTGGGGTAGACGAAAAAATGTTAAATCGTGCTTTATTTAACCAAATTGCCATTTTCTTTGCATTACCACTAATACTTGCTATTATCCATTCAATTTTTGGTATTCAAGTATGTAATTTTATACTAGAGACTTTCGGTAACGAGAAATTGTTGCTTTCTATTATCATGACAGCAGGTTTCCTTGGAATAATTTATGGGGGCTATTTCTTGATTACATACTTCTGTAGTAAAAATATTATTAAAGAATAAAAGAAAGTAGGGGATGATATGGAAAATTATATAGAACCAATAAAATATGCGATAATCATATTTCCGTTTATCGCTTTTCTCTTTACCCTTCCATATATTCTCCATCAGTATCATAAATATGGCTCAGTCTATTATTTTCGAGTTTTAATTGTCTATTCGTTTATTCTTTATTTAATTAGTGCTTATTTCTTAGTTATCCTACCACTTCCTTCGTTTGAAGAAGTGAATCAGATGACAAGCCCAACTACGCAACTAGTTCCTTTCTCTTTTATTCGAGATTTTATAGAACATAGTAGTTTCCAAATTCAAGACTTTTCAACTTATATAAAAGCCTTAATGGAACCATATTGTTATGTTGTTTTATATAATATATTATTAACGATACCATTTGGTATTTATTTGGGTTATTATTTTAAATGCAGTCTCAAAAAATGTGTATTTTATTCTTTTTGTCTCAGCTTATTTTTTGAAATTACCCAGCTAAGCGGTCTTTATGGCATTTACTCTAGAGGGTATCGTTTATTTGATGTTGATGACTTAATTCTAAATACATTGGGTGGGTTAATTGGTTACCTATGTTCCTTAGGAATTAAAAAAATTTTACCAAGTAGAGAAAGAATCGATCAAAAAGCATATGAACTTGGAAGAAAAGTTTCTTGGTTAAAAAGAACGACGCTCTTCTTTCTTGATCTATTTTTCTATACCGTGATTGCTTCTTTTGTCCAAATTTTTGTATCAGGTAACTTATCCCTATATCTTACTTTTCTCTTTTACTATGTCTTATACCCATATTGGCGAAATGGAAAAACTTTGGCCGGTAGTTTTCTCAATGTGAAAATCGAAGTGGAAGCTAATCAGTCTATTTTATTTTCTCTATTTCTTAGACAAAATTTATTTTATATCGGCTATTTTGTTCTTCCTGCTTATGTTTTAATTTTAGGCGGAGGAATCACAGCTAGTTTACCATTGCCAAGAAGTGTCCGCACTTTATCTTCCTTATTCATTATTTTGATCGTAATTGTCTATTTGTTCGGTAGCTTCTTACGATTAATTAGGAAGAAACGACCATATTACGAAGTATTCAGTAAAACCAAATTAGTTAGTACGATTGGAATTGATGATCATAACGAAAATATACCTAACAATTTTGTAAGGCAAAAGAGAAAGTAATTATGTTATAATAATAGAAAGAAAAGGAAGAGATAAATGAAAAAATTAAATTTAAAAACAATATGTATAGCAATTATCGGAATTATTTTATCTATTGTATGTTTTATCGTTGTGGCTCCAATTCTATTGATTTTTCTAATTAGTAAATATTTTCATCATAAAAAAAAGCCAACCAATCCTACTACCGAATCGTTTGATTCCCCAAAGAAGAAAAGAGAAAAAGAAGTAGTAGAAGGGGAATTAATTGTATAAGAAAAGGATCGAAAAGATCCTTTTTGTGTGTCACTAGCAATCTATTGACTGAAATAGAACGGCTTTTCATTTTTTCAGCATTTCAATATTTCAATATTTCAATATTTCAGCATTTCAATATTTCAATATTTCAGCTTCTCATGATTTCAGTATTTAACTAGACTGGTACTTTAACTTCCTCTCTAGCACAAAGATAATCGACAGAAACACCATATTTTCGAGCAATTTGATAGACAAAAGCAGTCAGTATCATCGTCTTACCGTTTTCATAAGCACTGATCGTCGATTGAGTAGTATTTAAAACTTTTGCTAACTGTAATTGAGTCAACTGATTATTTTCTCGAAATTCAGCTAATCTTTTTCCTATCTCTATTTTATCTAAAACCGTTAAACTACAAAAATAGGAATGTCTTTCTTTTTGAAAACCCAAAGCATAGTCCATGCTGCATTCCATAAGTAAACAAAATTTATGTAACATAGTAAGTGGAATTATTTCTTTACCTGTCTCCCATTTTGAATAAGTTGCTTGATTAACGCCAAGAAGATGTGCCAATTGATATTGATTTAAATCTTTATCTTGACGAATATCCGCTAAGCGCTTAAATATAAAATTATCATTCGCAATCACAATATCACCTAATACTATTTTCCCAATTAATAAAAATAAGTGGAAATTTGATGCGTAAATACGATATTTTATGCTATACTACTAAATGAAAGCATAGAGAGGATTGCTAAAATGGAAGATAAAAGTATAGAGTTATATTGCCAATACGTCATCAAACCATTAGAAATACGAATGAGAAATTTAGAAGAAGAACTAATCCATAAGCGTTTCTTTCGTCACAAAAAAGAAATTGAACTACGAATTGTAAAAGAGTTATTAACTGAAAAATTATTAGATTTAAACAAAATGTTAGAAGATATACAAAAATAAAGAAAACAAAGTAATAATGGTTCTTTGTCAAATAGTGTTGGTAGACATTATTGATACAAGTAACTGTGTATGGAAGGATGATGAAAATCATCCTTTTATAATACCTTTAATTAAGAATATACGAGCAATGAAATGATCAAATTTTCTA
>DVKF01000015.1 GCA_018716115.1 Candidatus Alloscybalousia intestinigallinarum | reverse complement strand
AATAGAGGAACAGGGTTACATTTAGTAAATAAAATTGTTGAAAGAAATAAATTGTTTGAACGAACTACTTCAAAAATGGATGAATATTTTGTTCAAGAGTTGGTTATACATTTAGATAGTATAAAATAAGACACAAAAAAAGAAGATATTATTCATCTTCCTATCTTTCGATCATTTTATTTGGCATAGAAGGTTCTTCAAGCCACCCCATGCAGCATGCAGTAGTAGCAGCACCAGCAGCTAGAACACCAACGCCAGATAAGATCATTGCTAATAATTTTTTCATAACGCTCCTCTTATTTATTTTGAAGCACTGATTACATAATTTTTATAATTATTATATGGTAAATTAAATAATATATATATATATGGATTAATCAAGGCTCCCTCTATTAGCATCGCGCTAGCGAGAGAATTTTGAAGAAAAGTATCCTTAGTAATAAAGATCAAAGCAATATATATAGAAGCAATTAAAACTGTACATATTTTGTAAAATATTCTACGCTTTTTATGAATTAATGGTCTCTTAACAGTATCTGCAGGTGCGTACAATATAAAGTTAATCATGCACACAACAGATATTGCCACTAGAAGGTAATTGGGTAACACCAAGGATTTGCAGAAAAAAGGTACTAGTAAAAAAGTAATACTAGAAGAAACCCAACACATCCAGCTTTTGGTTGCATGAAGACCAAATCCTGTTAATCTTAAGAAATTAAACAAAACAAGTAAGATAACAGATTCTGTAAATATACCAAGTAAAAAAGAAGCAAACAAGATTACAACAAGTTTAGTAATAGATAGATATGTTGCCTCGAGACCATATCTAATCTCATCTAATTTGTCTTCATCATAATCTGGATATATTTCTTTTACCATTTGTAAAGATCTTCCTAAGAAAAAACTTTTCAAAATTCTCCCTCCTAACAATGCCGAAATAACTATAGCATGTTCTGTAATAAAAAAGTGGAAATTTGTCGTGAAATGTCAAAAATCGCTTGTGAACGGTTAAAAAATTGGTAAAATGCTTAAAAATTGACCGTTCAGAGTTAAATTTTGACATTTCAGCAAAAAAATACAAAAAACGACATTGGAATATGCTACTATGAATATGCGCAGTAGTTGGTGGTTAGCACGAGAAGTTGGTGATGAGCACTAGGCGTCATGAATTATATAAAGAAGGTGAGGTGGCAGTGATGAGAGGAACCGTAAAATGGTTCAATAACGAAAAGGGTTATGGATTCATCGAGTATACTGAGGACGAAGATATCTTTGTTCATTACTCAGCAATTAAACAAGATGGTTACAAAACATTATCTGAGGGACAAGTTGTAGAATTCAAACTACTTGAAACAGCTAAAGGCTTACAAGCTTTAGATGTAGTCGTTATTAAAGAACTTGTAACTACCAAATAGGTAGTTTTTCCTTGCCGACGTGTGATAAATAATATTTGTGCATTCTCTTCCTATTTTTTTATAAATATGTTATTATATAAATATAAGGAGGGATATATATGGATATATCTATCAGAGGAAGTAAAGTTACAATTACGAAAGCTATGGAAGAGTATGCGACAGAAAAGCTAAAAAAATTAGATAAATATGTCGAAAGTCCAGAGGACATAAAAGCTACTGTAATTGTCAAAATTCCTAACCACTTACATAAAGTAGAGATAACAATTCCATTGAAAACAGTCATTCTAAGAGCAGAAGAAGAGAAAGAAGATTTCTATGCCGCAATTGATGTACTTGTAGACAAATTAGAAAGGCAAATTAGAAAGAATAAGACTAGATTGCAATCGAAAAAGTTAAAAGAGGCTAAAGAATTTGCCTTTGATTATATTGAAGAAATGCCGGAAGTAGAAGAAGACACCAAAATCGTGAAAAGAAAAAAAGTAGAAGTAAAACCGATGGATGAAGAGGAAGCAATTCTACAAATGGAACTTCTAGGACATCAGTTTTACCTATATAAAGATATCGAAACAAATGAACCCACAGTCGTTTACAAGAGAAAAGACGGAAATTATGGGGTTATTGAGGCAGAATAAGGAAAGAAAAAAGCGCTATTCAACCAACTAGTGCTTTTTTTTGGCAAAAATTATAGTAAGAAAGAAGAATTTAGTCTATACTATGAGTAAATAGTAGGTGTTAGGATGAAAGACAAAATAATAAAAAAGAAATATTTGTATTTGGGAATAAGTTTAATTTTACTAATCACTATAGCTCTTTATATCCGGTTGTTGAAAACCGAAGAAATATTTTATAAAGTAGAAATTTACCAAAAAGTGAAATTATCAGATATTATAGTAGATCGTAATCTTAGTGAAGATAAAGAAATCCAGGCGACCGAATTAGGAAATCAAGAAATTACTTATCAATATTTAGAACAAGGAAAGGAGAAAACTGCTAAAATAAAAATAAAAGCAATCGATAAAACGCCACCTTTAGTTTGGTTAGGAGGAGTCTATAGCGTTCAGCAAGGGAGTAAAACAAATTTAGAAGAATCCGTTTTATGTATAGATAACTATGATCATAGCCCAGATTGTCATATTGTAGGGGACTATAATCTTAATGAGGCTGGAGAATACCCACTAACTTATGTAGCGATTGATGATAGCCAAAATGAAACTAGAATAAATTTTACTCTACGTGTAATTGGAAAAAGCTCTAGTGGGGGAAATACAACGACAGATTCTAAACGTCTAACTTTAGAAGAAATAAAAAATAACTATTTAACAAATAACACAACTTTAGGTATAGATGTTTCTAAGTGGCAAGGAAAAATTGATTGGCAAGAAGTAAAAAATGCAGGAGTAGAATTTGTAATGATCAGAATGGGTACCCAGCAAGGACCAAGTAAAGATTCGATAGTTGATCCTTACTTCAAAACAAACATAATGGAGGCTAAAGAAGCAGGTTTAAAAATTGGAGTCTATTATTTTTCTTATGCCGCAACAATTAAAGAAGCGAAAGAACAGGCAGAATGGGTAATTAATGAACTCCGTCCATATGAAATTGATCTACCAATTGTATTTGATTGGGAGTGCTATGGAAATTTAAAAGAATACAAATTAAATTTATATGAATTAAATGAAATGGCTAATCAGTTTTTAGAACGAATAAATAGTTCCGGATATCGGAGTATGTTTTATGCTAGTAAAAATTATTTAGAAAAATTATGGATTTATATAGAACATGATATTTGGTTAGCTCATTATGCAGAGAAAACAACTTATGAGGGAGATTATCTATTATGGCAGTTTACTAATGTAGGCCAAATTCCAGGAATTGATGGTAATGTCGATATTGATTTAATGTTTTCTTGAAAAAAAATATAAATTATAGTATAATATAAACCGTTTTTGTGGGGGGTGGCACGATGGAACAAGGATGCCCTGCTATTGTGGGTAAAAATACTAAGGTGGTTGATTTAGGAAAGTTAGAAGATATTCAATTAATATCACTAGAAGATGAAACTGTACCTCCTTTAAAAAGAGATAATTATCACCATAGAGTAAGTGGTTATTGGTTGAAAAGAGAGAATAAAATTTACTATTTTAAAGTGCCTATATTTGAGCGCCAAATCTTAAAAGAACTAGTAGGGGAAAAGATAACTCTTTATTTTGGTCTACCATCTGTTCATTACCAACTAGCCAAGCTGAAAATTGAAGATCAAACTGTCTATGGTCTCCTTTCACAATATACTAGACAAAAAGATAAGGAATATATGTTACTTAAGGATTGGGCAGTCAAAGAAGGATGGGAACAAGAAAATTTTTTACGTTTTTTAAATGAAGGATATGGTGATCAACCGCTACTAGAAGAATATAAAAAGTTGCTAGTTAGAGAACTATATACTCAAGAGGAAGATCGCCAAGATGATGAACTTATTGTAGAGATTGATCAAGGAAAAGTACGATTATCACCCCTTGTTGACTATGAAGAAGAATTTATACTCAAAAGAAAGCTTGATTCAATAAAGATACCTGGTATTCAAACATTTGATATAGAAGATATTTCTACTTTATTAGCGGTAAAAATTGATAAGAGCTTCGAACATTATTTCGGTCAAGTAAAAAAATTACGGATAAATAAATTATTTACAGAATTGAAAGGAGAACTCAATCTAAAACTTCACCCTGTAGATAGAAAATATTATCAAGATTATGATACCGGAATAAAAAAACATCTTAAAAAATATAATTTATTTTAAAGATATCAGAAATGGTATCTTTTTCATATGTTTTTTCCACAAAAACAGTGGAAAACCTTTAAAATCAAGAAAAGAATTGATATAATATCAAACAGGAGATGGTAACATGGATTTATTAAAGAGATTATTCGATCATGAATATAAAGAACTAAAAAAATTTCATCGTCAAGCTGACCAAATTGTCGCTTTAGATGAAGAAATGCAAAAACTATCGGATAAAGAATTACAAAATAAAACAAATGAGTTTAGAGATAGATTAGAAAAGGGAGAAACCCTAGAAGATATTTTAATTGAAGCTTTCGCAGTAGCTAGAGAGGCTTGTTTTAGAGTAATTGGGGAAAAACCATTTTATGTTCAGATTTTAGGTGCATTAGCGATTCACTATGGAAATATTGCTGAAATGAAAACTGGTGAAGGTAAGACTTTAACTTCAGTAATGCCTGCTTATTTAAATGCTTTACCTGGAGAAGGGGTACATATCATTACCGTGAATGAGTATCTAGCTGATCGTGATGCAAATTGGATGGGACAAATTCATAAATTTTTAGGATTAACAGTTGGAATCAATTTACGTGATCTATCCCCAAAAGAAAAACAAGAACAATATGCTTGCGATATTTTATATTCGACAAATAACGAAATTGGATTTGATTACTTAAGAGATAACATGGTAATTCGTAAAGAAAATAGAGTTCAACGTCCACTAAATTTTGCGATTATCGATGAAGTCGACTCGGTATTGATTGATGAAGCTCGTACACCACTTATTATTTCTGGTGGAGAAATGAAGAGCGCTAATTTGTATATGGATGCTGATCGCTTGGCTAAATCACTAAAGGAAGATGAATATGTTTATGATGAAAAAACAAAAAATGTTTCCCTTAGCGAAGAAGGAGTAAAAAAAGCGGAAAAGATGTTCCACTTAGATAACTTATATGGCTTAGAAAACTCAGAACTAGTTCATTACATTAACCAAGCGTTAAGAGCAAATTATTCTATGCATAAAGATGTAGATTACGTTGTTCAAGATGGCGAAATTATCATCGTTGATCAATTTACAGGACGTCTAATGAAAGGGCGTGCTTATAGTGATGGCCTTCATCAAGCAATCGAGGCTAAAGAAGGGGTAAAAATTAATCAGGAAACGAAAACCTTAGCGACGATTACCTTCCAGAACCTATTCAGAATGTATAAAAAACTATCTGGAATGACAGGTACCGCAAAAACAGAGGAAGAAGAGTTTAGAAATATTTATAACATGTATGTTATTGAAATTCCTACGAATAAACCAGTCATTCGTATTGATAGTCCTGATCTTATGTTTTCTACTAAAGCAGGAAAATATCGTGCGATTGTAAAAGAAATTGAGGAAAGATATAAAAAAGGTCAACCAGTCTTAGTTGGTACTATCGCGATTGAGACTAGTGAGTTAATTAGTAATCTGTTAAAACAAAAGAAAATTCCACATGAGGTATTAAATGCCAAAAACCATGCTCGTGAAGCCGAAATTATTGCGAAAATCGGTCTTGGGAAATCAGTAACTATCGCTACCAACATGGCAGGACGTGGAACCGATATTAAACTAAGCGACGAAGTAAGAGCTTTGGGCGGATTATGTGTAATCGGTACAGAACGTCATGAATCACGTCGTATCGATAATCAGCTACGTGGTCGTTCTGGACGTCAAGGAGATCCTGGATTTACCCAATTCTATGTATCAATGGAAGACGAATTGATGGTTCGTTTTGGCTCTGATAGAATCAAAGTAATGATGCAGAATTTAGGATTTAGTGAAGATCAAGCAATTAAGAGTAAAACATTTACCAAAGCACTATCTTCAGCTCAAGCTCGTGTAGAAGGAAATAACTTTGATATTCGTAAACAACTTCTCCAATATGATGATGTCATGAATAATCAAAGAGAGATTATGTATGGAAGAAGAAATGAAATTTTAGATAGTGAATCTATTCACGAAACAGTATTAAAAACAATTAAAAATCATATTTCTGATTTAGTAAATTCTCACCTTTATCCAGAAGGAAGATTAACCAATGATGATGTTAAAGAAATCGTTGAGTTTGCGAATGAGAACCTAATTAATCAAGATATTGATAAAGAAGAAGTAGATAATAAGTCTCCAGAAGAGATGATTGAGTATATTACGGATATTGTTACCCATGAGTATGAAGAAAAATTAAGAGATATTCCTGAAGAAGTTAAAGATGAATTTGAAAAAGCAATCAGTCTAAATGTAATCGATCATTATTGGACTGAACATATCAATACGATGTCTCACCTAAGAGAAGGAATTTATCTAAGAGGTTATGGCCAAGAAGATCCACTTCGTGCTTATACAATGGAAGGTTTTGAACTTTTCGATAAGATGATGCAAAGAATCGATCATGATGTAACGATTATGCTAATCAAAGCTGAAATTAGAAAGAATGTCGAAAGAAAGGAAGTATCAAAAACTAAAATTACGAATGACGGTGGAAAAGAACAGGCTAAGAAACAACCAAAGAGAGTCAAAAAAGTAGGTAGAAATGATCCTTGTCCATGTGGATCAGGTAAGAAGTACAAACAGTGCTGTGGCAAAAATGCGTAAAATCTTATCTTGTAATGATTCGTGGGGTTAAAAAATAAAAATTTTATAAAAATTATACAAACAAATTAGAAAAGTAGGGAAAAGTCAGTTCGAAACTGACTTTTACTTTTAAGAAACATATTGCGAGAAACAGGAATATTTTTTAAAGTATGACAAGCAGACTACCCATCTTCTCATCCGCCGTATATTCAACCAAATGATATTTTATTTCATGCTTTGGGAATATTATCATTTTCAGAACAAAAATTGATAAAACTGATTTTTAATGCTATATTATCACTAAGAAAGGAGAATTTTTATGTATTTAGAGGAAATTACCTATTACAAAAATAGCTGCTGTCCTCAGTTTACGCCCATCAATTATCTACTTGAAACTCCAGGCTTTTTTCATAGTGATGTTGAAAAAGCAGTAATGCTATCAGAGTTACCAGCTATATTTAAAAAGCATAATATACCTTTATGTCGCTACGAATTTCTTCTGTTTTTTAATCCTAATGATAATATAGCAGACGCTTTTGATATTGAGGCTGTAGTTAATTCAATAGATAGTACTGATGAAAAAGAAAGAAAAGATGCCTTATTAACTAAAGATTTTTTAGACTTTTATAAAAAATTAGAGCATCTTGACTTTTATCACAATCAAAGAATTATAGATAAAGCGATTAATGAAAGATATGGTTATTACTACAATAATTATGATAATAACGCATTTGAAAAATTTAAACAATATTTAATGAATAGTATACCTGATAGTGGTTTCTTTGACATAGAACCTTTGACTGATGAAGATTTGGAAAAATGCAAAATGAATTGGTTAGATTATAAAGAACAAGAGTTAAGACGTCATTTTTACTATATAAAAGCGGCTTTTCGCGATGCTCCTGTTAAGTTTTTAAGTGAAAGATTTTTTAGAGTATATGGTATTTTAAAGGATAAATACAGAGAAATAGAATTTAGTAATGCTTCCTTAGATAAAGATGGTTACTCTATTATGAATAGAATCTCATCGCTTTATTTAAATGATATTATTTATGAAAAAGGACCAACTTGTTTCTATAAAGACTATATACCATTTGTTAGATTTAGAAATGATCTTTATGATGATTTTATAGAACCATTTAGAAAAGTTTTTACTGAATCAGGTTGGAATGAGTACAAAAAACAAATAGATAGCGATTTCTTTAAAGGTAAAAAAATGTGGTGTGGTTATGCAGAAAAAATAGGAGATGTTATAGATATTTTAGAAGCAGAAAGAGTAATACTAGAACAAAGTGGATACAAAGATGCTGTTACTTTGTTGCCAAAGTTATTTCAAGATTATTTTAGATTTGCTTTACAATATGATGAAGAAATAGAATACTTTAAAAATTGTTTTAAAAATACTTCTGATAAAACTGCAGCAGTATATAATATGATTAATGATTATGGAATAGAGAATATTCCAAGTGAATTAATATCTTATCTTATCAATAATACCTTTATTAACCATAATACGATTAAGAAAGTAAAGGTCTATAAATAATTAAAGAACAACATTTTGAAGATACGGTATTTCTTCTAATTTATAGGATATTTTTATCAAGAAATGAAGGATTATGATCGTTTAATTCTTTATTCAAAAGAAAATAAATCGAAGGAGGGTCTAAAATGGGAAAAAGAACATATGAATCAGATATAATCGCTATGGCTCTATTATATAGAAAACAATACGCAGGAACCGATATGTTATCTTACGATAAAGCATTAGAATTTGATGCAATAATAAATGAGAATTTAGATAATATGAATTCTAAATTTAGTATTGGTCCTAGATGTGAACAAACATCCGAACTATATAGAATATTACAAGATGAAAACGGCAATATATACGCAGTAATCAACCACGATGCAGATTTAAAAAGAGCCTGGGAATGGCATATTGGTTGCTTACCTATTGATGTAATTATCGCTGCTCACCAGAATAATGCGTTAGAAACAATTGGGTTAATACGAATAGATGGTCGATTGGTTAAACAAGAACGTCCGAAAACAAAACGAAAAAATTTGAGTGAAAAATAATTTTGAAAACAATGTTTTCATTTTGTTACCAAAGTAGATCAGATAAATAGGAAAATCATAAAAATTGATCAATTAGCTGCTAAAAAATAAATACTAACATCTTAAGTATTTAGGTCTAACCGTAATAAGATGAACAAAATAAAATAAAGTAAAGGGAATGTTTATATAGTCGAGGAGCATTCCCTTTTCTATAACTTATTTGCTAGAAAAGAAAAGTTAAATACTAAATCTTGAATAGTCCTTTAAAAACAAATTAAGTGTGATATAATATATGCGCAAACCGCAAAAAAATATGAGGTGATCCGCATGAATAAAGGAATAAATTTTAATTCAAGAGAAGAAAATAATACTACTTCGTTAACAGGATATCCATCGAAAGATAATCCCCATGCTAAGAATGCTACTTATTTTGAAAAACATCCTATAATTCCCAATACCAATATCTATATGACATTAAAACTACTAAGCAATTTCTACTTAGATAAACCAGCTGTAAATTGTTTGACTTTAGAAGCAAGCTACCGTCAACTTTTAGAAGATTCAGTCACTATTTCACTAGCGCTAAAAGAACTTGGCGTCAAAAAAGGAGAGATCATCGCCGTTTGTATGCCAAACTTTTATCAAGCACTAGCTACTTTTTTTGCTTGTAACCGGATAGGTGCTATAACGACTTTTTTAGATGCTAAATCGTCACTAGAAGATATTAGTTTTTATTTGAATGAATTTTCCTCTCCAATTTTTATTAATTACGATCGAAGTGATGAGGAAAATAAAAAGCGAAAAAATAACTCTAAAGTAAGACATATTATTACATTAAATCGAGGGAATGTCGTAGAATTGAATCTTAATCACAACTATAAAATTACTAGCAATGAAAATAGAATTGATTTTAATAGTTTAGGAGATATTGCTAAATATCGAAAAATTAAATTAGAACCCATACACAGCGGTAAAGAAGATGCGTTAATCTTATTTACAAGTGGCTCAACAGGTAAACCAAAATCTGTAGTTTTAACCAATAAAAATATTTTAGCTGCTGAAATTTATGCTAAAAATACTAGTCATACAGAAAACATTACTGGACCAAAAACATTAACCTGCGTTCCATTTTCATATCCTTATGGACTTGTTACTTCCGCTTTGACTACGTTACTATGGGGAAAAGAGGCAATCCTTGCTCCTGATATCAGTAAATACACAATAAATGATTATTACAAAAAAGAACCGAATATTATCTTTGGTAGTCCAGCTTTGTTAGATTTAACGATAAATAATATTGATGAGAATTTAGACCTATCTATGGTAACCCATTTTATTTCCGGTGGTGATTTTCTCACTCCGCAACACTATAAAAGAGGTATGGAATTTTTTCAAAAACATCATGCCAATGTAGAATTAGGAAATGGGTTTGGTAATGCCGAAACGGTCAGTATCGGTTCTACCCCTGTAGGTGTACCTTTAAAGGCAGAAACTGCAGGAAAATTATTAGTGGGAAGTAAAGCAATGATTATTGATCCAGAAACATATGAAGAAAAAAAATATGGAGAAAATGGATTACTATTAATCTCCGGCAAGCATGTGTTTAAAGGGTATTACCAAAATGAAGAGTTAACACAAAAATCAAAAGTTACAATAAATGGAACAGAATACTACAATACTGGTACTTTAGGATATATCGATCAAGATGGTTATTTTACCCCTACTGGTAGAAAATCTAGATTTTATATTATGTCTTCCTTGAACAAAGTGTATTGTGACAATGTTCAAAATATTCTTTCTTCTTTCGATTGTATAAAAAGTTGTGCAGTAGTAAAAGTACCGGATGAGGAGGAATTATTTGTCAATAAAGCCTATGTAGTATTAAATAAAGATTATGTTCCTGATCAAAATACTCTCCAACATATCGCCGAGTTATGTAATCAGCCTACGATAATTTCCAATGACAAGACCGCACAGTTAAAACCTTACGAAATACCTAAATATATCGAATTTGTCGATGAATTGCCAAGAATAAGTGGCTCAGAAAAAATAGATTATCCATATCTAGAAGAAGATGCCAAAAGAAAACAGGAACAAGGAAAAGTATTACAATTAACCAAAAAAGCGTGATAAAAAGCTAGTGTATCCTTATACACAATGAAAGAAATAGGAAGTGATCACATGGGAAGCGGAATATTTTTTCCAATATGCGCCTTACCCTTTTCCCTTTTAATTATTGTATTATTCTTTAAAAAAGGACATATAGATAATTACGAAACTAGAATTTATAAAAAATTGATTATTTTAAATTTTATTGGTTTAATTTTAGAATTACTATGTACTGTTGGTTCTATGATTTATCATGATCTACCAATGCTAGCTAATTTTATCTATAAATCTTATCTAGTATACTTATTGGGGTGGACAGCACTATTTACTTATTATGTATATAAAGTTTCAGATCCAAAGGAAGTAAAAAATAAGAAATTAGGTAGAATGATAGTCACGGTATTAGCTACTCTAACTGTTTTGCTGATTTATTTCTTACCCATCCAATTAGTCATTAAAGATGACTTTCAAATCCGCTATACAACTGGACCAAGTGTATTCTTTGCCTATTCGATCAGTGCGTTATTTGTTCTAACGATACTTATAATTTTATGTAAAAATTTAAAAAACTTAAATGCCAAAAAATATGTACCAGTATGGCTTTTATTGATAGTTGGAACAATATCGATTGCGATTCAAAATATATTCCCCCAATTATTACTTCTAACATATGTAGAAACGTTAATTTGTGTGATTATGTATTTCACAATCGAAAATCCAGATGTAAAAATGTTAAATACGGTAACTTTAGCCAAAGAACAAGCAGAGCGAGCAAATCGCGCAAAAAGTGATTTCCTATCCATTATGTCTCACGAGATTCGTACTCCTTTAAATGCTATCGTCGGATTTTCAGAAGATATTGCGAGTTATAAAAACCAAGTTCCACAAGAAGTGATCGAAGACATTGAGGATATTCAAAACGCATCACAAACACTGTTAGAAATTGTTGGTAATATCCTAGATATTAATAAAATAGAAAGTGAAAAAATGGAAATTATTGAAAAACCATATAATTTCAAGGAAGAAATCACAAAATTAGCCAAGATAACCGCAACTAGAATTGGCGAAAAACCGATTGATTTTAAAATAGATATGGCTCCCGATGTACCAGATGAATTGATTGGAGATAAAACTCACATCAAAGAAATCGTAAATAATTTGTTGACTAACGCAATAAAATATACCGATAAAGGAGAGTTATCTTAAAAGTAAAATGTGTAAATAAAGAAGATAAATCTCTATTGATGATTTCAGTACAAGATACAGGACGTGGAATCAAAGCAGAAAATATTACGAAATTATTTGAGAAGTTTGAACGACTAGATGTGGATAGAAATACAACTACAGAAGGAACAGGATTAGGACTTGCCATCACTAAATTATTAGTAGAAATGATGGGTGGAACCATTAATGTTCAAAGTCGTTTGGTCAGGGATCAATATTTATGGTAAATATTCCGCAAAAAATAGGAAAAATGATTAATCCAAATCAACAAGCGTTATCTCCATTTCCAGTGATAGAAAAAAATATCCTAGTAAATAATTCCAATAATTTAGATAAAAAAATCTTAATTGTCGATGATAGTGCCTTAAACATTAAAATTGCGACTAAAGCGTTATCTAGTTGGAATTTTAATATTGAAGAATGTAGTAGTGGTATGGAATGCATAGAAAAAATTAAAGCGGGTAATCACTATGACTTGATCTTAATGGATATTATGATGCCGGAAATGTCTGGAGAAACTACGCTAAAACAATTAAAAGAGATTGCTGATTTTAAAACTCCTGTAATTGCACTAACCGCAGATGCCATGGCAGGATCTAGAGAAAAATATATATCAGAAGGCTTTGCTGACTATTTAGCTAAGCCGTTTACTA
The DNA here is from genome assembly GCA_018716115.1 of Candidatus Alloscybalousia intestinigallinarum. GTDB lineage: Bacteria > Bacillota_I > Bacilli_A > RF39 > UBA660 > Alloscybalousia > Alloscybalousia intestinigallinarum. The sequence continues at coordinate 11,114 of DVKF01000015.1, read as the reverse complement.
GAGATCAAATTGCTGAGAAAATTAATTTGATTTTTGAAAATAAATAGTAATAATAGAATTAATTGGAGAAATTATGAAAAACTTAGAAAGATTTTTACAAGCTCAAGAAAAAAGTTATGAAATAGCTTATCAAGAAATTAAAAATGGTAGAAAAGAAGGACATTGGATATGGTATATTTTTCCTCAAATACAGGGTTTAGGAGAAAGTGCTACCTCTTTCTACTATGGAATTCAAAACTTAAATGAAGCGAAAGAATACTTAGAAAATCCCATTCTCCATGATCGCTTAATCGAAATTTCGAATGCTTTATTATCGCTTAGTGGAAAAAGTGCCTCCGAAATATTAGGAACTTTAGATGCTATAAAGGTTAGGTCATCTATGACTTTATTTTCTAAAGCCGATCCAAATGAAAAGGTGTTTGCCAAGGTGTTAGAAAAATATTATCAAAATGAATTAGATAGTAAAACACTGGAAATATTAAAAAGTCAAAACACGTCTCACCAAAAGAAATTTAGTAGCTAAAAACCTGCTTCGAATATGATATAATCTCTACAGAACATAAGAACGATAAGAAGCTAGGAGGCATAAGAAATGAGAATTGGTGTAGATATAGACAATGTAATTTCTAACTTTAATGAAATCTTATTAAAAGAATACTTATTACAAGATAAAAAATATCGAAATAGCGGAATCATTAATAAAGATGTCTATATTCGAAAAGGGATGTTTGACTGGTCAAAAGAGGAAGAGGAATCATTTTATTTAAATAATATTGAAAGAATAGCCTCTAATCTAGAAGTCATTGATGGTGCAAAAGATACGATAGATAAGTTAAGACGAGATGGACACGAAATTTATATTATTAGTGGTAGAAATAATGGTGAGTATTCTGATCCTTTTACTATGACAAAAGACTGGTTACATAAACACCATATTTCCTATGATCAGTTAATCTTAACTAATGCTTATTTTGAACACGAGAAAACGGAGGCTTGTTTAAAAAATAATATTCAAATTCTAATCGATGATTCAGTAAGAACATGTCTAGATGCCAAGCAACATCATATTACAACCTTATTAATGGATGATTTCTACAACCGAAAAAATACAGATTTATATCGAGTATATAGTTGGAAAGAGATTTATACGTTTATTTCTAATTATCATCAAGAAAAACTAAACGTTATTCTAGATACTGATATCGGGAATGAATGTGATGACCAATTTGCCCTATCTTATCTACTAAAGTCTCAAGACGTTTTTAATATTGAAGCAATTACCATCGCGCCATATTCTCATAAGGAAAGATTTCCATCTGTGGAAGCAAATCAAGAAAATAGTTTTCAAGAAATCACAAAAATTTGTGAATGGTTAAATTTTGACTTTAAAAATAAGATTTTTAAAGGTGCCACAGATTATATGGCAAATGGTTACGAAGAAGAAAATGACGCAGTGAAAAAAATAATTGAAATAGCACAAAAAAATAAAAAAACCTATATTATGGCAATAGGGACGATTACGAATATTTCCTTGGCTATCAAGAAAGAACCTAAAATAGTAGATAAAATTGAAGTAATATGGTTAGCCGGTCATAGCTTGCTACAAGATAATAATATAGAATATAATTTTAAAAAAGATCTTAGAGCTGACCGGATTCTATTTGATTCTGAGGTAAAATTAACTATTATTCCCTGTAAAAATGTAGCTTCTGCTTTAACCACTTCAGTTTATGAATTAGAACATTATTTAAAAGATAAAAGTCAATTAGCTACTTATTTAATTCATCATTTTTCGGATGATGGTTACCATGAAATAAAAGAAAGACGAGTTCTTTGGGATATTAGTGTAGTTGCTTATTTGATCAATAAAAGTTGGTTTAATATTCAAGAGGTAGATTGTCCTAAGATTAAAGATGATACCTCGTATAAATTAGAAAAAAATAATAGAAAAATCACTATGGTGAATGATATTGATGTAAATAAAGTTTATACTGATTTGTTTAGACGGTTAGGAGAAAAAAATGAAAGTGTACATAGCTAGACATGGTCAAGTTCTACATAACTTGTTAGAACAGTATAATACGAATAATGAAGATTTAACGCCTTTAGGTATAACGCAAGCAGAAGAATTAAAAGAAAAAATAAAAGAATACAATTTCGATATTGTGATTTCTTCACCATTACTTAGAGCCCTGCATACAGCGAATATAATCAATGTAAAAAAGAAAGAAATCATAATTGATGAGCGTTTAAAAGAGCGTGATTGTGGAAATCTAAGTGGTAAACCTTTAAATATAACAAATAGGGAAGAATATTGGAATTATTATACGAATATACAGTATGGTACTGCTGAAAATATTGTGCTATTCTTTGAGAGAATATATGAGTTCCTAAACGAATTAAAGAAAAAAGACTATAATAGTGTTTTAATTGTTGCCCATAGCGGAGTATCTAAAGCATTTAGTGGCTATTTTGAAGGAATCCAAGACGGAAAATTTTTAAAAAGAGGGTTAAAAAACTGTGAAATAAAGGAGTATAATCTATGAAATTAAGTAGTAATGAAGCAATTTCTTTAATAAAGGCACATGAAAATAGTCATGCTGAGAGGGTTTATTTAATCGAACATCAATTGGCTGTAGGTAATGCCGCAGGAAGAATAGCCAAAGCTTTAGGTATGGATGAAGATAAAGCAAAAGCGCTAGGCTATATTCATGATATCGGAAAAGTATTTTGTGAAGATGTAAAAAGAAATAGAGGTTTAGCTCATGGAATAAGGGGATACGAGTATATAAGATCGCTAGGTTATGATGAAGAATATGCTAGAATCTGTATTCTCCATTCGTATTTAAATAATGATATTGACTGCTTATCTGGAGATATAACTGACCGAAACGGCGAAGCATTTGAATTTCAATATAATTATGTAACTAATCACCCTTATGATGATTATGAAAAATTAATTAATCTATGCGATTTAATGTGTACAAATAAAATATTAACTGTTGATAAAAGAATGATGGATTTACTAATTAGACATGGTGTTTTTAAAACTACGCATTATCACATTTTAGAAACAATGAAATTAAAAGAATATTTTGATCAGAAACTAGGGTATAATTTATACAATTTATTCCCAGAAGTGAAAGAAAATTTATAAAAGAATCATATTTGAACAAGAAAGCTATCCTAATATCGGGGTAGCCATTTTTGTAAAATTATCTTCTAATTATTCAATAATATATTTGATTTAATATTACTGGAGAAAAATGTTAGAATAAGAAAAAATATGCTAAAATAAAATTATAAAATTTTGTCTTTAAAAAAGAATAATAGAATTACACAAAACTAGTGGAAAACCCATTTTTGTTCTTTCCATTTTATGATAAAATTTGGTTAAGAGGAAAGGAGCGGAAGATGAAAGCAGATTTACATGTACATTCCTGTTATTCAGATGGGACTTGTAGTATAGAAGAATTAATTCAACAAGCGAAAGAAAAAGATCTCGATTGCTTCGCACTTACCGATCATGATACTCTCCAAGGAATAATAGAATACCACAAGAAAAATTTAGATTATCCAATAATTATAGGCATAGAACTAAGTACTTATCATCTGGGAAAGCCGATTCATATTTTAGGCTATTGTTACCATAACGTTCTTTCTAATAGTGGTGAATTAATCGACTATTTAGATAAAATGAAAGAAAAAAGAGAAAAAAGAATCAAGAAAATTTTAGAAAACTTGAAGAAGTTTTATCAGATAGAAATCGATTATAACGAAGTAAAAAAGAACAGTCATGGTAATATTGCACGACCACATATCGCTAGAGAAATCGAAAAAAAATACGGATATACTTACCAAGAAGTTTTCGATCGCTTTTTAAATGATGAATCTAAAGCTTATGTAGAAATTGAACGCTTAGAAACCAAAGAGGGAATTGATTTACTTCATCGGAATCATATGATAGCAGTTTTAGCACATCCGATGTATTTAACGACAACTTCAATTGAAGAAATTATTTCGATGGGAATAGATGGTATAGAAGTAAATTATCCCGGACAAAATAAGGAAGAGATAATGAGTCAAATAAAAGATACCCACTTACTACTGACTGGAGGTAGTGATTATCATGGTAGCTTATATCGAGATAATGATTTAGGATGTGTGGTAGTTGAGAATCAAGAGTTAGACCGTTTTTTAAAGCGATTAAAAATTCAATGATGAAAAAATAATAAATAATAGATAAAGAAAGAGGAGAAAAATATGGATAAAAACGAAATCAAAAAAATAATCGAAAAAAATAAAAAAGAAATCGCTGATTTATGGAGGTCACTTTGACATCGATCAAAAATTAAAAGAATTAGAAAACTGCGAAAAAAAGATGCAAGATGTCAATTTTTGGAACGATAAAGAGAAAGCAGATACAATTATTAAAGAGATGAGTGAATTAAAAAATGTAACTGCTGGAATTAAAGAACGAAAAGAAAAGAATCAAGAAGAAGCCGAATTACTAGATTTATTAACACTAGAAGAAGATATAAATTTAGAGCATGAATTAGAAATAGAAGTACAAGAAGAAGAAAAACAATTAGAAAAACTTTCTATTTTACTACTGTTGAATGGTCCTTATGATAAAAATAATTGCATTTTAGAAGTACATTCTGGCGCGGGTGGAACAGAAGCTTGTGATTGGGCAATGATGCTTTATCGAATGTATTTACGTTATTGTGAAAAAAAAGGATATAAAACTACCATACTTGATTATCAAGAAGGAGAAGAAGTGGGAATAAAAAGCGCTTCTATTAAAATAGATGGAACTTATGCCTATGGCTATTTAAAACATGAAAAAGGAGTACATCGTCTAGTTAGATTATCACCATTTGATGCAGCCAATAAAAGACATACTTCTTTTGCTTCTATAGATATTATTCCAGAATTTGATAATACTATTAATATTGAGATTAATGAAAAAGATCTAAAAATAGATGTCTATCGTTCTAGTGGTTGTGGCGGGCAAGGGGTAAATACAACCGATTCTGCTGTTAGAATTACCCATTTACCGACCAAAACCGTAGTAACTTGTCAAAATGAAAGAAGTCAAATTCAAAACAAAGAACAAGCCATGAAAATGTTAAAGGCGAAGCTTTACCTCATGGAGCAAGAGAAGAAAGAAAAAGAGTTAAATGAGATTAAAGGAACGTATCAAAACATCGAATTTGGTTCGCAAATAAGAAGTTATGTCATGCATCCATATTCTATGGTGAAAGACCTAAGAACTGGAGTGGAAACAAGTAATGTTTCTAAAGTACTAGATGGAGATTTAGATCTATTCATTGAAGCAAGTTTGAAAGGGGAATAATATGTGGCCTTTTAAAAAAGAAAAAATAGATACCCAAAATATAGTAAGGGAAATTAATGCCAAATATCGCTTGCGTCGTTACTTAGAATTAGTGATTGGCTGTCTCTTAATCGCGATTGCTTTTAACTTATTTTTACTTCCCAATAATATTGTTTCTGGCGGGGTAAGTGGGTTAGCGGTAATAGCGAAAGATTTTTTTAACATTAATCCTTCCCATTTCATCATGATTGGTTCACTTATTTTACTAGTGGTGAGTTATTTTGCTTTAGGAAAAGAAAAAACCGCGGGAACTGTACTAGGATCCATTATCTATCCGTTGTGTGTAAATCTGACTGAAAATATATCTAGTTATATTCAGGTAGGGGACGAACTTTTGCTCGCTGCAGTATTCGGTGGAATTCTCTATGGATTTGGTGCCGGACTTGTATTTAGAGCTGGATTTACGACTGGTGGTACAGATGTGATTAATCAAATCATCGCGCAATATGGGAAAGTTAGTATGGGAAATGCTATCCTGATGAGTGATGGTCTAATCGTATTAAGTGGTGTTTTTGCTTTTGGTATCAACAAATTAATGTATGCGATTATCGTCATCTATTTAGTTGGAATATTGACAGACAAAGTATTATTAGGAATATCTGATTCTAAGGCATTTTATATTATCGCCGAAGAAGAAGAGAAAATTCGCGAGTACGTATTAGAAGAGTTAGGTCATGGTGTGACAATCTTTGATACCAAGGGTGGATTTACGAAAGAAAAACAAAAATTATTATTCTGTGTTGTACCGACAAAAGAATATTATCGCTTAAAAGCAGGAATTCATGAAATTGATCCAAAGGCATTCTTTGTTGTAACTGATGCTTATGAAGTGTCAGGGGGCGAATAAGATGAAGCTGATTAAAAAAGGAAAAGAAACTACAAGTACAATCGTAGAAATCGTTCGTAAGAAAAAACTTCTCAGCCGTTATACGATTTTAATTATTTCTCTATTTATTTCTGCTTGTTATTTTAATTTACTACAACTACCTACAGAAATCGTTACTGGAGGTACAAGTGGTATTGCCATTATTATCAATGCGATAACAGGAATTAGTCCTTCGTTAATTATCTTTGTGCTTTCTGTAGTATTATTGATCATTGGCGCTTTTCTTTTAGGAATAGAAAAGACTTCAGGAGCCTTAATATCGACAATTGTATATCCTATTTTTGTAGAGTTAACTTCTCATTTAGGAGATTATATTACTTTTGATTTATCAGATAAGATTCTAATTTCTATTTATATTGGTATTTTATCCGGAGTAACAACAGGTATGGTATACAAAGTAGGTTTTAGTAATGGTGGTTTTGCAATCGTAAGTGAGATTTTAGCTCGCTATAAGAAGATATCAATTTCTAGTACTAGTTTTGTGACTAATATGATAATCGTAGCTATAGGTGGTTTTACTTTTGGTTGGGATATGGTAATGTATGCAGCCATAATTTTGTATATTTATAGTATCGTACTAGATCGAGTGTTAATTGGTGTATCTAAAAATAAGTGTCTACATATTATGACTTCTAAAGAGGAAGAAGTAAAAGCTTATATTATCAATGAGCTTCACCATGGAGTTACCATTTTTGAAGCAAGAGGTGGTTATCAAGAAAAAAGAAGAAAGGCCTTGATGACCGTAATTCCTAATCGTGAATATTTTAAACTGAAAGAAGGAATTAAAACTATCGATAAGCAAGCATTCTTTATCGTAACAGATTCTTATCAAGTCTATGGCGGTGAATATCGAGAAAAGGAAACACAGGAAGCATGGTAGCTTCTTTTTTCTTGGAAAAAAAATGACAATGAAATATGTGAAATTGTGGAAAGTCCTATAAATTTGTCGAAAAAGATGATATAATGTTTTTTATAAAAATAGATAAGAAAATAAGATAATTAGGTGGTAAAAAATGGAATTAATAAGAATAAAGGATGTTAGTAAACAATACCGTAATGGCGTTACCGCAATATATGATCTTAATTTAAAAATAAAAAAAGGGGATTTTGTCTTTATTATTGGTGGTACTGGTAGTGGAAAAAGTACCTTAATCAAGATGCTATATCGAGAAGAAAAACCTACTAAAGGAGAAATTATTGTCGGTGGCTTAAATGTTGCGAAATTAAGAAATGGAAGAGTATATAAATTAAGAAGAAAATTGGGAATTGTATTCCAAGATTATCGTCTTCTCCCTAAATCAACAGTCTACGAAAATGTAGCTTTTGCGCTAGAAGTAATTGGTGCCAAAAAAGAAGAGATTAATCAGAAAGTATTAAGAGCTCTAGAATTAGTTGGCTTAAAAGGAAAGGTAAGAAATTATCCTGATCAATTATCTGGTGGAGAACAACAAAGAGTAGCGATTGCTAGAGCGATTGTCAATGAACCTAAGTTATTACTTTGCGACGAGCCAACTGGAAACCTTGATCCAGAAATGAGTATGGAAATTATGAAAGTGTTAGAAGAAATTAATCAAACGTTAGGAACGACAATTGTCATGGCTACCCATGATAAGGATATTGTCAATAAAATGAATAGACGAGTCGTCATCTTAAAAGAAGGTCGCCTCGTAAAAGATGTAGAGAAAGGAACCTATGATGATGAAGCTATTTAGAATGTTTTTTAGAAGCATTAGAGATGCCTTTAAAAGCGTATTTAGAAATTTCAGTCTATCTTTGGCTTCTATTTCTTGTATCGCGATCACCTTAGTCATTGTCGCAGTAGCGATTATGGCATCCCTAAATGTGAATAATTTTGCCAAGGTAATTAAAGAAGATGTAACGATCGTTGTCTATGTGAATCACGATGTTGAATCATCAGAAATTGGGACGATTAAAGCTAAAATCGAACAGTTAGACAACATTGCGACAATTGAATATAAGTCAAAAGATCAATTAAAAGAAGAAATGCAAGCCACCTCTCCGGCGTTAAACGAAGCAATGAAAAATTGGAGCGATAGCGAAAACCCATTAAAGGATACCTTCTTGATTACCGTAAAAGATATTGAACAAATTGATGAAACTAGTAAAAAGATCGAAGAAATGAAAGAAATTGATTTTACGGATTATGGAGAAAAAATGGTAAATAAATTAATTTCTACCTTTAAGATTGTCGAAAAAGTTGTGGTTGTGACAGTTATCGCGTTAATCATTGTTACGGTTTTCTTAATTATTAATACGATTAAGTTGACAATTTTCTCAAGAAAAAGAGAAATTTCTATTATGAGATTAGTTGGCGCTAGTAACTTTACAATAAAGATGCCATTCGTTATAGAAGGTATGGTACTTGGAATGTTAGGCTCCATTATTCCTATTGTAGTTACCATGTACGGATACTTTGCCCTTTACAATCATTTTGATGGCGAACTATTTTCCCCATTATTAAGAATGATTAGCCCAGAGCCATTTATTTATATCGTATCATTAATTATTTTAGGAATCGGTATTGTGGTTGGTATGATTGGAAGTTATCGAGCAGTAAGAAAATACCTCAAAGTATAAAAAATAAAAATAGAAAAGGAGATGATAAAGTGAAGAAAAAAAAATATTTTCTGTCAGTGCTGTCTATATTGTTAGTAGTAAGTCTAATGCTCATGCCGTTTACTTCAGTAAAAGCAGAAACTCTACAAGATTATAAAAATGAATTAGCCAAATATAAAAAGGAACAACAAGAGAATAATGATAAAATCAATGAAACAGACGATAAGATAGAAAGCTCTAATCAAGAAATTGAAAGTATTAAGCAAGAATTACAAGATATGACAGAAGAAATTGAACAGATGCGCCAAGACATCATTACGTATAATAATGAAATTAAAGAAAAAGAGATAGAAAGTAAAGAAATCATCGCCTATTATCAAATGGCTCAAGGAGAAAATTTATATTTAGAGTATGCCTTTGGAGCAGAAACCATTACCGATTTAATTTATAGAATGTCAGTAGTGGAACAATTAGTAGAATATAACGAAAATACAATTAAAGAACTTAATGATATGATCAAAGCCAATGAACAAAGAGAAGTAGAGTTAAACCAAAAAGAAGAAGAAATGACACAAAGACAAGAAGAACTTACAAAACAAGTTACCGCTTTAACGGGAGTCAAAGCTTCTCTTAATGAAAACTCAGTATCAGTAGAAAAGCAAATAAAAATTTATGAAGAACAGATTAAATCGTACGAGGAACAAGGCTGTAAAGATAATGATGTTATTGGTCGCGATTGCGCTACTGATGGTCTTTTAGTTAATGCAGCTGGTTGGCATCGCCCGATTGATACGGGATATGTGACTAGTGAATTTGGTTATCGTTGGGGAAGCCTTCACCGCGCAGTTGATGTATCCAATAAAAATCCTTACAATACTAAAATTTATCCTGTTGCGTCTGGTAGAATTACGGCTAAATATTATGATGATTATGGTGCTTTAACACTCGTTATTGAACATAAAACAACATCAGGACAATATTACTCTTCTTTATATACTCATATGAGTAAATATGCGCCTAATATTTATGTTGGAAAAGAAGTAACACCAAATGACTACATTGGTTATATGGGGGCAACAGGATATGCTTATGGACCGCATCTTCATTTGGAAATCGCACCTTGTCGATTGTATAATCAATACGATAAAAATTGTAGTACATGGAGTAAATATGTAAGCTATGTTACTAGAATTTATAACAATGGAACTTTTACTGGTCCAAGAGAATTGATATATTTTCCTAAGCAGAATGTGCTGTTCACAAGTAGGGGATAAAAACAAGATACGAAAGAAGTCGATTTAAGATCGGCTTTTTCTTTTGCCCAAAAACTGAAAGAAGGAAAAATGGTAAAGCCCATGTTATCCTTGCTTCTCTATTTTCAAAGTGATAAAATAAGCATATAGATGAAGAAATCATCTTAAAGTGAGGAGATAAAATGAAAAAGAAAATATTAATTGGGGTTTTAGCGGTAATCGTGATTGCTGTTGTCGCTATTGGTTATTTTGTTTTTGCTGACGGACAACAAGAACAAAAATTAAAAGATGAATTAACAGAAATTAATAATTTAGCAAATGCAACACCAATTGACGTTGATGCAATCTATGATAAATTAGGAGAAACAGTAACCAAAGGTGATTATGCAATTTTAGAAACAGTGATGAAAAGTTATTTAAAAGATAGTTTTGATAATGCTATTAGAATTAGTGAATTATTAAATGATGAGAGAATTACAGAGATTCTAACCGCAACGAATTATCAAGAAGACGGTCCAGACTTTGTAGAGACTAAGGCTTACATTACTTCTACCATTCAAGAACTAGAAACATGCAAAAACAACCATCAAGAATACTTAACACAAGAAAAAGCAATGTCTTATATTGAAGATAAAAATTTAGATGAATATTATGTTAATTTTTATAAAGATGAAATCGTAAAGGATATGGAAAGTAATGATACAACAGTTGCTGATTCTATCGATGAAATAATAGCAATACTACAAAATTCAGAAAAAGTAATTGACTTCCTTATCGCCAATAAAAATAATTGGAAAATAGAAAATGATAGCATCGTATTTAATAACGAAGATTTATCTAATCAATATATGGATTTAATTACTCAAATATGGTTCTTTGTCAAATAGTGTTGGTAGACATTATTGATACAAGTAACTGTATATGGAAGGATGATGAAAATCATCCTTTTATAATACCTTTAATTAAGAATATACGAGCAATGAAATGATCAAATTTTCTA